>CAMATN010000008.1 GCA_945861155.1 Rhizobium sp. Q54 | reverse complement strand
CCCCCACCCGGCCCTCCCCCGCTTGCGGGGGAGGGTTAGAAAGGAGGCTATGCGCCTGAGGGATGGGGAGGGGATGCAGGCCGGCCGCTCCCTCCCCCGTGATCCCCGGGTCAAGCCCGGGGAGGGGAGGGTTGGGGTGGGGGCTTTGTGGGCGAGAGCCCGGTGCTCGGACCCGGAAGACATGGACCGGCCGGGCGATGTTCTTCAGCGCCTGCTCGCCGAGATCGGCGACCGGGAAATCGAGTTTCCCCCGCGTTTGGGTCAGCACCGCGTGCGAGATGCAGATGCCGCCGGGTTCGGCCATGGCCTCCAGCCGCGCGGCGATGTTGACCCCGTCGCCGTGAATGTCACCCTCGTCGATGATGATGTCGCCGAGATTGACCCCGATGCGCCATTCGATGCGGTTCCCCGCTGGCTCGGTGCGTTCGGCCATCACGGCCTGCCACCCGATCGCGCAATGCATCGCATCGACGATGCTGGCGAATTCGACCAGCATCCCGTCGCCGGTTGTCTTGACGATGCGGCCGTGATGCGCGGCGATGGCCGGGTCGATCAGTTCGGCCCGCAGCGCCTTCAACCGCCGCAGCGTCCCCTCCTCGTCGGCGCCCATCAGCCGCGAATAGGCGGCGACATCGGCGGCGAGGATCGCGGCGAGGCGGCGCTGAACGGGCGAATTGTCAGCCATTGCGGCTCCCTGTCGGCGCCAGTATAGCCCCGCGTTATCCGCGCGCGCCGGTTTCGTAACCGATGCCGGGGAAATCGTGCAAAATGCGTTTGTCGCGGCCGGGGCGGCCATCATTGGGGAGACGGCGTCATGATCATCGACACGCACGCCCATGTCGTGCCGCAGAGCCTCCTCGACGCGTTGCGCGGCGAGAGCCGCCTGTTCCCGTCGGTCCGGCTCCACGGCGAGGGAGCGGCGCCGCGCCTTGCCTTTGCCGGCGGCGCGCCGGGCCGGCCGATCCAACCGCGGCTGCACGATCTCGGCCAGCGGCGCGACTGGCTCAAGGCGGCGCGGGTCGACCATCAGCTGGTCGGCGGCTGGACCGATGTTTATGGCTACGAACTGGCGGGCGAAGAGGCGGCCGACTGGGCGCGGTTTTACAGCGAGCACATGCGGCGCGACGCCGTCGCGCTCAGTTCGCTGACCGCGCTCGCGACGGTGCCGCTGCAGGATGGCGCGCTGGCCGCGCGGGTGCTCGACGAGGCGCTCGATGCCGGCTTCAAGGGCGCGATGATCGCGACCCAGCCCAAGGGCACCGGCGGCAATCTCGACGACCCCGATCTCGACCCGTTCTGGGAACTCGCCTCGGCGCGCGGCGCGACGATCTTTGTCCACCCGCATTACATCTGCGGCGACGAGCGCCTCGCCGGCTACGACCTGATCAACGCGGTCGGACGCCTCGCCGATTCGACGACCGCCATCGCGCGGCTGCTGTATTCGGGGCATCTGACGCGGTTTTCGGGCATGACCCTGGTGCTCGCCCATGCCGGCGGCGCGCTGCCTTACGCTCTCGGGCGGCTCAAGCGCAACCGCGTGATCCACCCCGAATACGCCGACCCGGAAGAGGGGTTTCGCCGGCTCTATTTCGACAGTGTCGTGTTCGAACCACTCGCGCTGCGGTTCCTGTGCGATGTGGTCGGCGCCGACAAGGTCGTGCTCGGCTCCGACTACCCATTCGGCATCGGCGATCTGGAGCCGGTCAATATCGTCGATGCGACGCCGCTGACCGCTGCCGAGCGGACGGCGATCCTCGGCGGCAACGCGGCGCGGATTTTCCATCTCGAATGCGGCTGCGGCGCTGGCGGCTGAATTGCGCTAATCTTCGTGTGCGGCACCGACAGCCGACCAAATGTGAGGGTTTACGATGCTTGAAGTCTGGACTTGGCCGACCCCGAATGGACACAAGGTGCACATCGCGCTCGAAGAACTCGGCATTCCCTATAAAGTCATCCCGATCAATATCGGCGCCGGCGACCAGTTCAAGCCGGAGTTTCTCAAGATCACGCCCAACCACCGGATCCCGGCGATCGTCGATCCCGACGGCCCGGGCGGGAAGCCGTTCACCCTGTTCGAATCCGCCGCGATCATGATCTACCTGTCGGAAAAATCGGGCGGCAGGCTGATCCCGAAAGACCCGATCGGGCATTACAAATGCCTGGAATGGATGATGTTCCAGATGGGCGGCGTCGGGCCGATGTTCGGCCAGTGGAACCATTTCGGCGCCTACGCCAAGGAGAAGCTCCCCTACGCGATCGGGCGCTATACCAACGAGGTCGCGCGGCTGACCCGGGTGCTGAACCATCGCCTCGACGAGGTCCATTGGCTTGCCGGCGACGAATACAGCATGGCCGACATCATCACCTTTCCGTGGATCCGCACGGCGACCCAGTCGGGACCCCGTTTCGCCGAGCGCGGCAGCCTCGATCTCGGCGAATACCCGGCGGTCAAGCGCTGGTACGACGAGATGGCGGCGCGCCCGGCGGTGCAGCGCGGCCTCGCGGTACTGTCCGAGGGCCGGGACCAAAGCGCGATCAGCGACGCCGAGCGCGAGCAGATGTTCGGCGCGACGCAGTTCGCGGTGCGCTGAGCAACCCGATGGCCCAGGAGAAGATCGGCGTCGTCGGCGCCGGGCTGATGGGGGCGGAGATCGCGCTGGTCTTCGCCCTCGCCGGCCATGACGTGAAGCTGTCCGACCGGTCGGAGGAATTGCTGGCGGCGGCGCGGACCCGCCTCTCAAGGGTGCTCGACCGCGGCATCCCGCGCGGCTTTTTCAAGCCGGAAGACAAGGTGCTGGCGCTGGCGCGGATCGCGACGAGTGTCGCGCTCGACCCGTTCGCCGATTGCGATTTCGTGACCGAGGCGGTGTTCGAGGACGAGGCGGTCAAGGCCGACACGTATAAGAATCTCGACGCGATCTGCCAGCCCGCCTGCATCTTCGCCAGCAACACCTCGACGATCCCGATTTCGACCCTCGCCTCGCATGTCGGCGAGGCCCGCCGCCCCAACTTCATCGGAACGCATTATTTTTCGCCGGCCTCGCGCATGAAATTGGTCGAGGTGATCCCGGCCTTCGACACCGCGCCCGAGACGGTCGAGACCGCGATGCGCCTGATGCGCGAGGCCGACAAGACCCCGATCCGGGTCAAGGACGTCGCCGGTTTCGCGGTCAACCGCATGTTCCTGGTCTTTCTCAACGAGGCGGTGCGCCTCGTCGAGGACGGCGTCGCCACCCCGGAAGACATCGACACCGCATGCAAACTCGGCCTCGGCCACCCGATGGGCCCGTTCGAGCTGATGGACGCGACAACCTCGAAGCTCGTCCTGCAAGCCTCCGAAATCCTCTTCGAAGCCTACGGCGAACGCTTCCGCCCCCCCGCCCTCCTGAAACAGCGCGTCCGCGCCGGCCTCGTCGGCGGCCGCGGCCGGAAGGGTTGGCGCACCTAAACGCTAACTGTTCCGAGTTCGCTCAACTGTCATTCCGGGATGCCGCGAAGCGGCAGGCCCGGAATCCATATTCCAGAGGCCCGTGTTTATGGATTCCGGGCTCGCCGCTGCGCGTCGCCCCGGAATGACAGTTGAATCGAGTTGCGAGCACAGCGAAGTGCCGTTTGTGCTGACTTCGGTGCTACCCGAAACGTGTCCCGTTCGCTTTTGCTAATCTGAACCTCCCAGACGTCACTGGAGGCCCTGCCATGTTCACCACCTCCGACCTCGCCGAGACCGCTTCGCTGGTTGGCGAGCCGGCGCGGGCCGCCATGCTGATGGCGCTGATGGACGGGCGGGCGCTGACCGCGGGCGAACTGGCGCGCGCCGCGGGGGTGACGCCGCAAACCGCGAGCGGCCACCTCGCCCGGATGAGCGCGGCGGGGCTGCTCGCGGTCCACTGCCAGGGCCGGCATCATTATCATCGCCTGGCCTCGCCCGCGGTGGCACGCATGCTGGAGAGCATCATCGAGGTGTCGCAGGGCGAGCCTGGTCGCCCCCGCCGCGCGATCGTCACCGGTCCGCGCGATGCGGCGATGCGGGCGGCGCGGACCTGCTACGACCATCTCGCCGGGCAGCTGGGCGTCCGCCTCGCCGACAGCCTCGCCGCGCGCGGCCATGTCGAGCTGTCGCCCGAGGGCGGCGCGGTGACCGATGCCGGCATCGCGTTTTTCCGCGATTTCGGGCTGGGTCTCGACGCCGCGCCGGGCTCGGGCAAACGGGTCTTCTGCCGGCCCTGCGTCGATTGGAGCGAGCGGCGGCTGCATGTCGGCGGCACAATCGGCGCGGCGCTCGCGGCGCACTGTTTCGCGCTCGGCTGGATCCGGCGCAACGAGAGATCGCGGACGATCACGGTGACCCCGGCCGGCGAGCGCGGCTTTCGCGACACCTTCGGGGCGTGAATTTCCGGGCGAAATTTCTCGCCCGGAGGTGAATGGAATACCGCGACGGGGAACCATCCGCGCGGGCAAAGCGTGTAGGATGGGTTGCCGACGAGCGCCTTCACGATCCTGCGGTCAGAACCCATGGATACAGCGATTCCGGTGTCCGAGCCCTCCCCGCCCGCCGCTTCCGCCGCGCCCGATGGCGGGCCGCCGGTTCTCAAGCTGCACATCCCGGCGCACCACCCGGCGCCCGACGACCCTCCCGATCACAGCGCCGTGCCGCGCTTCCCGGCCGGCATCGTCGAACGCCCGGACATTGCCGTCCCGGCACACGTGACGCACCCGCTCGCCGACAAGCTGATCCGGGCGCTCGACGACGACGGCACTGCGATCGGCGGCTGGGACCCGAAACTCGATCCGGAAACGCTGCGCCGCGGTTTGCGCGCGATGATGCTGACCCGCGCCTATGACGAGCGCATGTTCCGCCAGCAGCGCCAGGGCAAGATCACCTTCTACATGAAATGCACCGGCGAGGAGGCGATCGGCGTCGGCCAGGCCTTCGCGCTGGCGCCGGACGACATGCTGTTCCCGACCTATCGCCAGCAGGGCCTCCTGATCGCGCGCGGCTGGCCGCTTCTCGACATGATGTGCCAGTGCTATTCAAATCCGCGCGACCGATTGAAGGGCCGCCAACTGCCGGTGCTGTATTCGTCCAAAGAGGCGTCGTTCTTCACGATTTCGGGCAATCTGGGGACCCAGTTTCCGCAGGCGGTCGGCTGGGCGATGGCCTCGGCCTACAAGGGCGACCGCCGTATCGCCGCCGGCTGGATCGGCGAGGGCTCGACCGCCGAACCCGATTTCCATCACGCGCTGACCTTTGCCTCGGTCTATCGCGCGCCGGTCATCCTGAACGTTGTCAACAACCAGTGGGCGATCTCCTCGCACCAGGACATCGCCGGCGGCGAGGCGGCGACGTTTGCCGCGCGCGCGATCGGCTTCGGCCTCGCCTGTCTGCGCGTCGACGGCAACGATTTCCTCGCGGTCTATGCCGCGACCCTTTGGGCGGCGCAACGGGCGCGCGCCAACCGGGGCGCGACGTTGATCGAATTGTTCACCTACCGCGCCGCGCCGCACTCGACCAGCGACGAACCGAGCCGCTATCGCCCCGAGGACGAGGGGCTGAACTGGCCCTACGGCGACCCGATCGAGCGCCTGTCGCGCCACCTGAGCGTGCTGGGCGAATGGTCGGCCGAGCGCCAGGCCCAGCTCGATAGCGAGATCGTCGACGAGGTACGCGAAATCGGGCGCGAAGCGGAGCGCCACGGCACCTTCGACCAGGGCCCGCATTTCAGCGCCCGCACGATGTTCGAGGATGTGTTCAAGGAAATGCCGGAGCATTTGCGCCGCCAGCGCCAGGAGCTGGGTATCTGAGCCGATGCAGGGGATCGTTCATCGCTTTCCCTCTATTGTCGTCCCGGCGAAAGCCGGGACCCATTCCGGCGGTCGCACGAGCGGTTGATGGGTGGGTCCCGGCTTTCGCCGGGACGACAGATAAATCGGCGGGTTTAAGCGATGCGCGATCAGGTTTTGGTGTGGGAGGCTGAACCATGCCGGCGATGACGATGGTGCAGGCGCTGAACTCGGCGATGGATTTGATGCTGGCGCGCGATCCCGACGTCGTGATCTTCGGCGAGGATGTCGGGTTTTATGGCGGCGTCTTCCGCGTTACCGAGGGCTTGCAGAAAAAACACGGCGACCAGCGGGTGTTCGACGCGCCGATCGCCGAGGGCGGCATGCTGGCCGTCGCAGTCGGCATGGGGGCCTATGGCCTGCGCCCGGTGGTCGAGATCCAGTTCGCCGATTACATCTATCCGGCGACCGATCAGCTGATCTCCGAGGCGGCGCGGCTGCGCTACCGCTCGGGCGGCGAGTTCTGGGCGCCGATCACCGTGCGCGCGCCCTGCGGCGGCGGCATTTTCGGTGGCCAGACGCATAGTCAAAGCGTCGAGGCGATCTTCACCCATGTGTGCGGGCTGAAGACGGTGATCCCGTCCAACCCATACGACGCGAAGGGCCTGTTGATCAGCGCGATCGAGGATGACGACCCGGTCGTGTTCTTCGAGCCGAAGCGGCTCTATCACGGGCCGTTCGACGGCCATCCCGAGCGCCCCGCCGTGCCGTGGACGGGGCACCGCCAAGCCGAGGTGCCCGAGGGCTATTACAGCGTGCCGCTCGGCAAGGCCGCCTTGGTGCGCGAGGGGGCGGCGGTGACGGTGCTGGCCTACGGCACGATGGTGCATGTCGCGCTCGCGGCGGCCGAGGAATCCGGGACCGACGCCGAGATCATCGATTTGCGGACCCTGTTGCCGCTCGACCTCGACACGATCGTCGCTTCGGTCAAGAAGACCGGCCGTTGCGTCGTCGCGCACGAGGCGACGCGCACCGGCGGCTTTGGCGCCGAATTGGCGGCGCTGGTCCAGGAACATTGCTTCTATCACCTCGAAGCGCCCGTCGTGCGCGTGACCGGCTGGGACACGCCCTATCCGCACGCCCTCGAATGGGCCTATTTCCCGGGTCCGAATCGGGTCGCCGACGGCATCCGCCGGGCGCTGGAAGGATGATGGCGGGCTGAGATGGGCCGCTACGTCGTCAAGGTCCCCGATATCGGCGAGGGCATGACCGAGGCCGAGATCGTCGCCTGGCATGTCTCGCCCGGCCAGGAAATCCGCGAGGAGGACCCGCTGGTCGACGTGATGACCGACAAGGCGACGGTCGAGTTGCCGGCGCCGGTCGCCGGTACCGTCATCGCGATCAACGGCAAGGTCGGCGAGAAGCGCCCGGTCGGCTCGGAACTGGTGGTGCTCGAAATCATCGGCGAGGGGAATGTGGCAGCCGCCAGCCCTCACCCACCGGCCGCCGTTGCGGCCGGTCCCCCCTCTCCCGCGGTGCGGGAGAGGGAAAGCATCGGCGCGATCGGTACAGCACCCGAAACCCTCGTCTCCCGCCCCCTTCCTAACCCTCCCCTGCTTGCGGGGGAGGGCAGGGTGGGGGCTGCTGGAGAGGGGCGCCGCCGCGCTGGCCCGGGTCACCGCCCCCCCGGCGCCAAGCCGCTCGCCTCGCCGGCGGTGCGGCGGCGGGCCTGGGATCTCGGCGTCGAGCTGCAATTCATCCCCGGCACCGGACCCGGTGGCCGCATCACGCAGCCGGACCTCGACGCCTATCTCGCGGCCCGCGCGCAACCCTCGTCGGGGCTCCCGGCGTTCGCCCGTCGCGACGGGGTCGAGGAGGTGCCGATCATCGGGCTGCGCCGCGCGATTGCCGAGCATCTGCAGCAATCCAAACGCCACATCCCGCATTTCTCCTATATCGAGGAGGTCGACGTCAGCGCGCTCGAGGAATTGCGCGACCAGCTCAACACGACCTATCCGGATCGCGAGCACCTGACCTTGCTGCCGTTCCTGATGCGCGCGATCGTCAGCGCGGTGGCGGAGCACAAGCAGGTCAACGCCCGCTATGACGACGAAGCCGGCGTGCTCCACATTCATCACGCCGTGCATATCGGCGTCGCGACCCAGACCGAGGGCGGGCTGATGGTGCCGGTCGTGCATCACGCCGAGGCGTTCGATCTGTGGCAGAGCGCGACCGAATTGCGCCGGCTCGCCGCGGCGGCGCGCGCCGGCACGGCCACGCGCGACGAACTGACCGGCTCGACAATCACGCTGACCAGCCTCGGCGCGCTCGGCGGCGTCGCCGCGACCCCGGTCATCAACTACCCGGAAGTCGCGATCGTCGGCGTCAACCGCATCGCCGAGCGCCCGGTTGTCCATCAGGGGAAGATCGCGATCCGCAAGATGATGAACCTGTCCTCCTCGTTCGACCACCGCATCGTCGATGGCTGGGAAGCCGCCTCGTTCATCCAGCGGATCAAGCAATCGCTCGAACAGCCCGCGCTGCTGTTGATCGCCTGAACACCGACGGCGTCATTCCGCTCAAGTGGGAACCAGGGGATCCAAACCTCCGTCACCCCACCCTGGACCTCCGCTTTCAAGGTGCCAGAAAATTGCTCAAAGGACTGCATGATCATCCTGCGTCCTTCGAGACGCGCCCTTCGGGCGCTCCTCAGGATGAGGTAAGTCTCTGATGGAATTTGGGAAAAACCTCATCCTGAGGAGGCCGCGAAGCGGCCGTCTCGAAGGACGCACGGCGACTATCCAGCCCAATCATCAATTTGATCCGGGCCTCGTTCGCGGGGGTGACGGCTGTATCTGGGAGTGAAGCATGCCGGAAACATTGCGTCCGCGCGTCCTTGTGGTCGGCGGCGGGCCGGGCGGCTATGTCGCCGCGATCCGCGCCGGCCAGCTCGGCCTCGACACGGTGCTGGTCGACGGCGGCCGGCTCGGCGGCACGTGCCTGTTGCGTGGCTGCATCCCGTCGAAGGCGCTGATCCACGCGGCCGACCGCTTCGCTGACATCGCCGACGCCGCCAGCGCCGACACGCTCGGCATCGCGATCGCCGGGACGCCGCGTCTCGATCTGGCGCGCACGATCGCCTGGAAAAACGGCATCGTCGACCGGCTGTCGGGCGGGGTCGCCGGGCTGCTGGCGCGCGCCAAGGTGCGGGTCGTCGAAGGCTGGGCGATTTTCACCGACGCAAAGAGCTGCACGGTCGCGACCGCTTCGGGCTCCGTTGCCATCACATCGGAGCACGTGATCCTCGCCACCGGGTCCGAGCCGGCTCCGTTGCCCGGGCTGCCCTTCGGCGGCGCGGTGATTTCCTCGACCGAGGCGCTGTCGTTGCCGGTGCTGCCGCAGCATCTGGTTATCGTCGGCGCCGGCTATATCGGGCTCGAGCTCGGGTCGGCGTTTCGCAAGCTGGGCGCCGCCGTGACGATCATCGAGGCCGCCGGGCGCATCCTGCCGCGCTATGACGACGCATTGACCCGCCCGGTGCGGCGCTGGCTGACCCAGGCCGGCGTCAAGCTGCATCTCGGCGCCAAAATCGTCGGGCTCGATGGCGACGGCCGCCTCGCGGTCGAGACCTCCGCCGGCCCGCTGGCGCTGCCGGCCGACAAGATCCTGGTGACGATCGGCCGCCGGCCGCTGACCGAGGGTTGGGGCCTCGACGCGATGGCGCTCGACCGCGACGGCAAATTCGTCAAAATAGACGACCAATGCCGCACCGCGATGCGCGATGTCTGGGCGATCGGCGATCTCGCCGGCGAGCCGATGCTGGCGCACAAGGCGATGGCGCAGGGCGCGATGGTCGCCGAGATCATCGCCGGGCAGCGCCGCTGTTTCGATCCCGCCACGGTCGCCGCGATCGTCTTCACCGAGCCCGAGATCGTCGTCGCCGGCCTGTTGCCGAGCGAGGCGGAAGCCGCCGGCATCGACGCCGCCGTGTCGGTCTTCCCGTTCGCCGCGAACGGTCGCGCGCTAACCCTCGACGCCGGCGCGGGCGGCGGCTTTGTCCGGGTCGTCTCGCGCCGCGACGACCAGCGCATCCTCGGCATCCAGGCAGTCGGCCGCAACATCGCCGAATTGGCCGGCGAGTTCGCGCATGCGCTGGCGATGGGCGCCGTGCTCGCCGACGTCGCGCACACGATCCACGTCCACCCGACCCTGGCCGAAGCATTCGGCGAAGCCGCCCTGTTGGGGCTGGGCCACGCGCTGCATCTCTGACGCGGCCCCGCAGCTCCCCCCATCGCCCGCTCCCGTCACGAGTCAGCCACAGCCTCACACGATTGTCATTGCGAGGAGCGCAGCGACGACGCAACCTCGATTGACCGGCCCGAGATTGCCCCGTTCGCTTGCAATGACAACTAAGCAAAGGAGCAAGACAGAGATTAATCCCACCCGCGAGTGGGCGATCGGGGAATTGCGCCACATGGTGGTGGCCGCGCTTGGCGAGCACGACGCGGCGGTGTGGTTGTTCGGCTCCTGCGCGCGCGGCGAGGTGCGGCAGCACAGCGACATCGATATCGCGATCCTGCCGCGGGACGATGTTCCCGCCGGTTTTTTCGGCGAACTCCGCGCCGATATCGAGGACAGCAATATCCCGTACGATGTGGATTTGGTCGACTTGCGATATGCGGCGCCCGCTCTTGTCGATGAGGTCTGGCGCGAGGGAATGCAGTGGCGCAAGTAAGTATCCGGATCGCCGACGCAGAGGCCGCGCTCGCGACATTGAATGAGGCGATCGGCAAGAGCGGTCGATCGCTGCTGGAGCGGGACGGCATGATACAAAGACTTATCTATACCTTTGAGGCTGTGTGGAAAACGTCCCAGCAACTGCTTGCTGAGCGAGAAGGCATCGCTGTTGCCTCGCCCAACTCTGGCATCCGTTCGTCGCGGCGACTTGGTTGGTTGTCCGATGAGGACGCCCGGACCGCGTTCGACATCGGCAGTGCGCGCTACCTTGCGGTGCATATGTACCGCGGCGAAATCGGGGACCAGATCGAAGAGCACGTGCCTGCACATGCAGCCTTGCTGTACCGCTGGCTCGATGCCTTGAAGGTGCGGGCGGCGAGCGACACGTAAGCCTGTATGAACCCCATCCACATCATCGGCGGCGGGCTGGCGGGCAGCGAGGCGGCGTGGCAGGTGGCGCGGGCCGGGGCGCCGGTGGTGCTCCATGAGATGCGGCCGGTACGCGGCACCGCGGCGCATCAGGGGCAGGGGCTCGCCGAGTTGGTGTGTTCGAATTCGTTCCGCTCGGACGACCCGGAGCGCAATGCGGTTGGCCTGCTGCACGAGGAGATGCGGCGTTGCGGCTCGCTGATCCTGCGCGCCGCGGATGCGCACAAAGTCCCGGCCGGCGGGGCGCTGGCGGTCGACCGGGTCGGGTTTTCCGCGGCGGTCGAGGCGGCGCTCGCCGCTGATCCGCTGGTCGAGATCCGGCGCGAGGAAATCGCCGGATTGCCGCCGCCGGAGTGGGACGAGGTCATCGTCGCCACCGGGCCATTGACCTCGCCGGCATTGGCCACGGCAATCGCTGCGCTGACCGGCGCGGAGTCGCTGGCGTTTTTCGACGCGATCGCACCGATCGTCTACCGCGACTCGATCGATTTCGACCGGGCCTGGTTCCAGTCGCGCTACGATAAAGGTGAGGGTGCCGACTACATCAACTGCCCGCTCGACCGTGCGCAATACGAGGCATTCGTCGCCGCGTTGCTCGCCGGCGACAAGACCGAGTTCCACGAATGGGAGAAATCGACGCCCTATTTCGAGGGCTGCCTGCCGGTCGAGGTGATGGCCGCGCGCGGCCCCGAGACCTTGCGCTTCGGCCCGATGAAACCGGTCGGCCTGCGCGACCCGCGCACCGGGGTCCGGCCCCATGCGGTCGTCCAGCTGCGCCAGGACAACGCATTGGCCACGCTCTACAACATGGTCGGCTTCCAGACCAAATTGCGGCATGGCGCGCAGACCGGGGTCTTCCGCCTGATCCCAGGGCTGGAGCGGGCCGAGTTCGCGCGATTGGGCGGGCTGCACCGCAACACCTTCATCAACAGCCCTGACCTGCTCGACGGCGAATTGCGGCTGAAGGCGATGAAGCGGATGCGTTTCGCCGGGCAGATCACCGGCGTCGAGGGCTATGTCGAGAGCGCGGCGATCGGCCTCCTCGCCGGACGCTTCGCGGCGGCGGCGCGCCGCGGCCATGCCATCGCCGCGCCGCCGGAGACGACCGCGCTCGGCGCCCTCTTAGGCCACATCACCGGCGGCGCCGATTCCCGCGGCTTTCAGCCGATGAACGTCAATGTCGGCCTGTTCCCGCCGCTCAGCCCTGATCCCGGCAAGCACGCCGACCGCAAACCATTGGTCGCCCGCCGGGCATTGGCCGATCTCGCCGCTTGGCGCGCCGCGTTGAAACGGCAAGGTAGATCGGTAGTCTTCCAGGGCGCCCGGGAATGACACCGACGAAGCCGCGCACGCCAATCTCAAGAAACGAACTACACCGCCTTCAAGGACCGCATGGTGCGGCGCTCGGCGGTCAGGAAGGTGCTCGAACGGGAAGAGAGCCCGCTGCTGCAAAGCTAAACAAGATTGTCGCCCCGGCGAAAGCCGGGGCCCATTCCTCAGCCGCTCAGGCCGCGGATCGATGGATCCTGGCTTTCGCCGGGATGACAATCTGAGGGGACCGGCGGAGGCGTCGCGCGGCAAGTGAAAGGAGCGGCCATGCCCATCCGCACCGGCAAGCAATTTCTCGAAGCGATCCGCGACGACCGGCGGATTTTCATGGACGGCGAGCGCATCGCCGATGTGACGACGGACCCGCGCCTTGCCGGGGCGGCGCACAGCCTGGCCGAGCTTTACGACATGCAGCACGATCCGGCGCTCGCCGACCGGATGATTTTCGCCTCGCCGTCGAGCGGCGCGCCGGTCGGGCTGTCGTTTATCGAGCCGCGCTCGGTCAACGACCTGGTGCGCCGCCGCTCGATGGTCAAAATCTGGATGGATGCGACCTGCGGCATGTTCGGCCGCAGTCCCGATTTCCTCAATGTTATGCTGACCGGGCTCGCCGCCGCCGCGCCGGAATTCGGACGCGGCGACCCGCGCTTCGCCGACAACATCCGGGCCTACCATGTCCATGCGCGCGAGCACGATCTGTGCATGACGCACACCCTCTTAAACCCGCAAGTCGACCGCTCGCGCCCGGTCGAGCGCCAGGAAAAGGATCTCGCGGCGAAGATCGTCCGCGAGACCGATGCCGGCATCGTCGTGACAGGCGCCCGCATGGTGTCGACCTTGTGCGCCTATGCCGACGAAATCCTGGTCATGCCCTCGACCTTTCTCGCGACCAACGCCGAGGCCGCGCCCTACGCGTTCGGCTTCGCGATCCCGGTCGCGACGGCGGGGCTGCGCTTTATCTGCCGGCCGTCGGTGGTGCACCAGAATGCCGCCTCGGCGATGGACTACCCGCTGTCGTCGCGCCTCGACGAGGGCGATGGCCTCGCCGTGTTCGACGATGTGCTGGTGCCGTGGGAACGCGTCTTCATCCATCGCGACCCGGAGATGTGCAACGGCCTCTTTCAGCGCACCGGGGCGATGCCGCAAATCATGCACCAGGACCTCGACCAAGAACCTGGCCAAGGCCGAGTTCATGATGGCGCTCGGTTTCGCGATCGCGCGCTCGACCAATATCGACGCGCACCTGCATGTACAGGGGATGCTGGCCGAGTTGATCCAGCACGCCGAGTTCGTGCGCTCGTGCCTCCGCGCCAGCGAGGCCGATGCCGCCCCGAACCCGGCCTCCGGGCTGATGACCCCGGCCGACATGCCGCTATGGACCGTGCGGATGATGTTCCCGAAAATGTTCATCCGCGCCTGCGAGATCATCCAGACATTGGGCGCCGGCGGGCTCGTCGCGGTGCCGTCGTTTGCCGAATTCGGCGGGCCGGCGGCGGCCGATGTCGAGGCCTATGCCCAGTCGGTCAACGCCGACGCGCCGAGCCGGGTCAAATTGTTCCGTCTCGCGTTCGACGCGGCGGTATCGTCGTTCTCCGGGCGCCAGCAGCTCTACGAGCGCTATTATTCGGGCGATCCGGTCCGCCTCGCCGGCGCGCTCTACGCGCTCTACGACAAGGACGCCCCGATCGCCCGCATTCACGCCATGCTCGACGGCATCGAGGCGCGCTCGCGGCGGTGATCAGCCGAACAGCATCTTCAGCCCGACGACCACCAGGATCGCGGCGAGGATCGGCCGCAGCACCCGCTCCGGCAAGCGCCCGCTCATATGGCTGCCGAGCGTGATGCCGGGCACCGAGCCGAGCAGCAGCGCGATCATCAGCGCCCAGTCGACCGAGCCCAGCAGCCAATGGCCGAGGCCGGCGACCAGGGTCAGCGGCACCGCATGCGCGATGTCGGAGCCGACCAGCCGAACCAGCCGCACGCCCGGATAGAGGATCACCAGGAGGGTCATGCCGAGGGCGCCGGCGCCGACCGAGGTGATCGTCACGACCACGCCCAAACCGAACCCGGCAAGCACCGTTACCGGCACCGTCCACGGCCGCCGTTCGCCGGCATGCCGGTCGCTGATCCGCCTGATCCACGGTCGCGCCACCACCGCTGCCGCGCTCAGCAGCAGCGCGATGCCCAACGCGATCGTGATCAGCCGGGGCGAACTGCCTCTGCCGACCCCCATCAAATAGAGCGCGAGGATCGTCAGAACCGCTCCCGGCAGGCTGCCGGCGGCGAGGCGCAGCGTGATCGGCCAATCGACGGTTTGCTTCCGGCCATGCGCGATCGTGCCGGCGCTCTTGGTCGCCGCCGCATACAGCAGATCGGTGCCGACGGCGGTGGTGGCGGGCGCGTCGAACAGCAGGATCAGCAGCGGCGTCATCAGCGCACCGCCGCCGACGCCGGTCAGGCCGACCAGCAGCCCGACCGCAAAGCCCGACAGCACCGTAAGCGGGCCTACCGCCGCCAGCAAATCCACCAAAATCCGCGCCCTGGTTCCGCTGCTGGCCCGGACGCCGCGCGCGCCGTCAACCCTGGCCGGCGAAGGCCGGCATCACTTCCGCCGCGAACAATTCGACCGAGCGCATCGCCTCGTCGGGGCTCATCGACCCGAAGGCGAAGTCGCAGACGAAATAGCTCGCGCCGGCGGCCTCGGTCTGGGCGGCGATAAAGTCGCGCACCTGCGAGGGCGTGCCGGCGACCGCATGGCCGTGCGCCTCGAGCGGGTCCCATTCGTCGGGCAGCGACGCCTTTAATGGGAACGGCACGTCGTATTTGGCCCACAAGAGCTCCATGTGCCGGCGCCACCGCGGATAGGCGCGCCGCGCGATGTCGCGCGCCGCCGCTTGCGTGTCGGCGATGACGACATGGCGGTTGATCCCCATCAGCGGCAACGCCGATTCGGGGCGGCCGTGCTTGCGCCATTCCGATTTGTAGAGGTCGATGATCGCGCGCGCCTGCGCCGTGTCGCGAAGCGTGACGATATGGGCGCCCTGCTCGGCCGCCCACGGAATGCTGTCCGGCCGGCTGGTGCCATACCACAGCTCGGGAAAGGGAAGCTGGACCGGCTTCATGACGATCGGGACATGGTCGAAATTGTAGAATTTGCCGTGGAAATTCAGTTCGTCCTCGGTCAGGCCGATGCGGATGACCTCGTAGGCTTCGCGGAATTGCTCCGCCCCGGTCCCGAAATCGACGCCGTAAAACCCGACCTCGATTGGCGAGATGCCTCGCCCGACGCCATAGAGGAACCGCCCGCCGCTCATCTGGTCGAGCATGCAAATTTCGTCGATCAGCCGCAACGGGTGGTAGAGCGGCAACAAATAGACCATCGGCCCGAATTTGAGCCGCTTGGTGCGCTGCGCCACCGCCGACAGAAAGATGCCGGGCGACGGCGCGTAGCCGAGCGGCGTGTTGTGGTGCTCGGCCAGGTGATAGCCGTAGAACCCGGCCCGGTCATAGGCTTCGATCAGCCGCAGCCGGTCGGCGTAATGCTGTCCGAGCGGCGCGCCGCTGTCGTCGAGGTGGTCGAAGATCCCGAATCGCACCGGTGCCTCCCATCGTCGCGGCGTTCCTGTCGCGGTGATACTATGGTCATGGATCGGTTCCAAGCGCGATCAGGACGGTCCGACCCGTTACCCATCCTATTTTTGGCTCGCTTTCGGCACGCGTTTACGCGTCGAATCACGGCTGTGGCGGGGGCCGGTTTTTGACAATGTTAAGGTAAAATCAGCAATTCAAGATGAAGGTCGATTTGGCTGGTGCACTGCCATACACGGCCGTCGGCAAGACAAGGTGGTTCCAGGCAAGCGCGAACTGCTTTAGGTTATACTGCATTAGGTTCAGAAGGTGAGCGAGATGGAGCGCCCTCAATTTCCGGACTTGGTAGCCGGGATCAAATCGTCGGGTCGGATCGCGGCGGAGGACGTCCTGCGCCTGCGTCAACACATCTTTGGTGGTCGGACGATCGCACAGGAGCAGATCGAGGCGCTGCTCGCTATCGACAATGCTTGTGCTGACAAGGGCTCCGAGTGGACAGATTTGTTCGCCGAAGCCATTGCCTGTTTTTTGGTGGAGCAGCAGGAGCCGCAGGGCTACGTCGACGATGCGAAAACGGAGTGGCTGATCGAGCATCTGACGCGCGACGGTCGAATCGAGACCAGTACCGAACTGGAGGCCATCATCGGCGTGGTCGAGAAAGCCAAGAAAAGCCCTGACCGGCTCATGCGCTTCGCGCTTGAGACAGTCCGCGATACCGTGCTCAACGGCTCCGGCCCAGCACGGCGTGGGGGCGCGTACAAGCCTGGAGTCGTTACAGAAGCGGATGTCGCCCTGCTCCGACGCGTGCTCTACGCGCCCGGCGGGGACCAGCATATTGCGGTGACCCGCGCCGAGGCAGAAATTCTCTTTGACATCAATGATGCTACCGCGGAGGCGGAAAACCATCCCTCTTGGTCCGATTTGTTCGTCAAGGCTGCCGCCAACTCAGTTCTGTTCTATTCAGGATACGCCGTCCCGACCCGGGAGGAGGCCCTGCGGCGGGAACAGTGGCTCGACGAGCCTGCTGACCGCGGCGCCTTCCTCCTACGCATGGGCGAGGTCATAGCCCGTGTGTTTGGCGCCTATAAGCTGGAGTCGCCATCGAATTCCGATGTCACGATCGACGAACACACGGCGATGGCGCACCAAGTCACGGAGGAGGAGGCAGGCTGGCTCCTGGCACGCCTGCAGCGCGACGGCAAGCTCCATGCGAATGAAAAGGCTCTTCTGTTGTTCCTGCGCGAGCATTCGACCCAAATTCACCCGGTGCTGAAACCCGCACTCGAACAGGTCTAGCGGACTGAACCACGCGACGGCTGTTCGCCCGTCACCAGGCTCATCGCGAGGTTAGCCCGCCAGCATCGTGTCGCTGATCTTCTCGGCGGTCATCAGGGTCGGGAAATTGGTGTTGGCGCAGGGTACCGCGGGAAAGAGAGAGGCGTCGACGACGCGCAGCCCGGCGATCCCGCGCACCCGGCCCTGGTTGTCGGTGACCGCCATCGGGTCGTCGTCGGCGCCCATCCGGCAGGTGCAGGAGGCGTGCCAGACGCCGATCCCGGCGGTGCGGATGAAGGCTTCGAGCGCCTCGTCATCGGTCATCAGCTGGTCGAAACGGTAGCCCTCGACGATGAAGCGATCGATGATCCAGCGCCGCAGCCAGTCCGGCCCGTCGAGTAGTTTCGCGACGAATGCCGTCATCCGCCGGTTCTTGTCGTTGACGACGCCGATCTGGCGCACCCGGTCGCTGTAGCTCGCCGGGAACGGGTCGCTGATCGCCTGCCCGAGCGCCGCGCCCATGTGCATCGCGCCGAGCCGGCGAAACCCGTCCATCAGCCGTTCGAGGTCGCGCCGGTCGGACAACAGGTTGAACTCGACGATCGGCTCAGCCCGCCAGTCGCGCGAGGCGAGCCGGACCTGGCCGGTTTCCGACAACGTCTTGTAGACGCAGATCAGCTGCGAGGCGATCTGCTCGCCGACCGCGTGCCAGGCCGATTTGCTGACCACCGCGACAAACATGTCGCCCGGCGCGACGCCGTCGACCCCGGAGGTGTAGCGCAATGCCAGCAATATGTGCCGCCGCGTGAGGCCGTTGAGACGCGCCTCGGGCTTCATAAACGACGACACCGAAACCGACGGATGGTCCATCAGGCGCTGCCCGACCCCCGATAGATCGGCGCGCACATCGATGCCGAGATCGCGCAGCGCCCCGGCCGGGCCGATCCCGGCGCGCAACAGATGCGCCGGCGAGTGGATCGCGCCCGACGACACGATCACTTCATTCGCCCGGAACTCGGTCTCCCGGCCCTGGACGAGCGCCTTCACGCCGACGCAGCGCGTGCCCTCGAACAACAGCTCGCTGACCTGGGTTTCGGCCGAGATCGTCAAATTCGGGCGCGCCCGCGTGCCGTTGTCGAGATAGCCGATCGCGGCCGAGACCCGGCGGTCGTAGAGGTTGGAGATCGTGATCGGGAAATAGCCGTCGCGGTACTCGCCGTTCTGGTCGTCGATGTAGTTGTAGCCGGCCGCCTTGAAGGCCTCGGCGACCGCCTTGGCGTGGCCGTTCCACAGATCGGGGAAGATGCGGCGCACCGGGATGCGGCCCTCTTTGCCGTGAAACGGGCCGTCGAAATCCATGTCGCGCTCGACCTTCTTGAAGAAGGGCAGCACGTCGTTCCAGCTCCACCCGGCCGCGCCCTTGGCTTCCCATTCGTCGTAATCGGCCGGCGCGCCGCGATTGGCGAGCTGGCCATTGATCGAGGAGCCGCCGCCAAGCACCCGCGCCTGTTCGTATTTGCGCAAGGGCGGCCGTTCCTCCGGCCGGTTGTGCGACACAATCTGGGTGTGGACCTTCAAATCCTGCCAGTGGAAGCGCGGGTCGAAATAGGCCGTGCCGGGATAGGAATCGAGGATCTCGGGCGGCACCTTGCCGTCGGGCGTATCCTGCCCGGCCTCGCACAACAGCACTTGATTACCGCTTTTCGCGGAGAGCCGGTTCGCCATGACCGACCCGGCCGATCCGCCGCCGACGATAATGTAGTCGTAGATCATTCCCGCCCCGCTTTCCCGATGCGTTTCGATTTTCGACCGAGCCCGGCCCCGGAGCAAGCGTCGCGCTGCGGGTGGCGATCTCGCCGAAAAGCACCGCCTGAAGGTTGAGCGGACCCCGGCCGGGGAACGTCGGCCTCGCGCGAACGTTTTCGGCCAGCAGCGGCAATTCGCCCGCTCGCTTATGGGCTCATTCGACGGAGAAATTTTGATGAGCAACAAGCTTAGCACGCTGGCGATCGTCGCCGCTTTGGCCATCGGCGCCTCAAGCGTCGCGCTCGCCCAATCCTACCAAGCGCAGCCGGGTTATGGCGGCGCCTACCAGCAGCAGGGCTACGGCCAGCCGGCCTACGGTCAGCAACAGCAGCCCGCTTACGGTCAGCAACAGCAGCCTGCTTACGGGCAGCAACAGCAGCCTGCTTACGGGCAGCAGCCGGCCTACGGGCAGCGCCAGCCAACCTATAGCCAACCTGGCTATGTCCAGCCGGGCTACGCGCCGGCGCCGGGCTATGCGGCGACCCCGACTTGCGGCGGCTGGGGTCAGCCGGCATGCGTCACCCCCAATCAGGCGGCGGGCGCCGCGGTCGGTGGGGCGGTGGGCAGCGCCATCGGCGCGGCGACCGGCGGCAGGACCGGCGCGATCGTCGGCGGCGCGGCCGGCGCGGCGGCCGGCGCCAGCACACAGCCGGGCTACGGCAGCAGCTACCCGCAGCCGACCTATCAGCAGCCAGCATACGGCACGCCCCAGCCGGGCTACGGGTATCGCTAAGACGGAAGCGGCTGTGGGCCTTTTTCGCCCGCAGCCGCTCGCCGCATCGCGGGGTATGGCAAGCTGCGCTCGAGCTTTCTGCGCGAGAGCAAGCCTCGGTGCAGCGATGGTCGAACCAAAGTGGAGCAGGGTGCCGCGCGGAACGCACTGTTTCGCTCCGGTGTTCCGATAAGTAGCGGCATTTGCCCGCTCGCTTCTTAGTAATTCACTGTTCAATCGGAGAATGTCGATGGGAAACAGGCTTATCGCACTGGCGATCGCCGCCGCCTTGACCGCCGGAACCTCTTACGCCGCGCTGGCGCAGGTTTGTCCCCCGGGCTACGCGCTCTATGGCGGCGTGTGCCAACCGATGGGCGCGCCGGCGCCCGGCGCCTACGCTCCCAATAATCCAGTGTCGGGCGCCGCAGCTGGCGCGGCCGCCGGGGCGGCGACCGGCGCGGCAGCGGCTGGTCCGGTCGGCGCGATCGTCGGCGGAGCGCTCGGCACGGCGACCGGCGCCGTAGCCGGCACTGCGAACATGGTAACCGGCGCCCCCGTGGCGACTTACGGCGGCTCCGTTCCGGTAGCTCCCGCGCCAGGTCCCTGTCCGCCGGGCTATGCGCTTTCCGCAGGCGCCTGCTACCCGGCCCGGTAAGGCGCGAAGACCCGATAAGGCTCGCCCTGGGCGGCGGGCGCGGCGCGACGGCGGCTACCGGGCGCGCTGATCGGCCCGGTTCAACCCTCTCCCCGTAGTGGGGGAGGGGGCTCGGCCCGGCGTCAGCCGCCTCCGATCTTCGGGATCAGCACGATTTCGCTGTCGGGGTTGAGTTGCGCCTGATAGGCGTCCTGATAGATCTCGCCGTCGATCGCGACGGCCATCCCCTCGTCGATCTGGTTGCCGAGCCCCGGAAAGCGGCGATCAAGCTCGGTGATCATCCGGCGCACGGTATTGGCCTCGACCTCGAACTCGGTCAGCCCGCCGGTAAACCGGCGGGCCGCCATTCCGGCGAGGATGACGCGGGGCATGGCGTCAGTCCCCTAAACCGCTGTCATTGCGAGCGCAGCGAAGCAATCTCGGGCCGCGAGTCCTCACCTGATCGAGATTGCTTCGTCGCTGTGCTCCTCGCAATGACACCCGATCACTCCGCCGCGAGACGCGGCGGGTCCTGCAGGTCGAGGGCGGCGCGCAGCTTGGGCGGCGACATCGGCAGGTCGCGCATCCGCGTGCCGATCGCATCGGCGATGGCATTGGCGACCGCCGCCATCGGCGGCACGATCGGTACTTCGCCGACGCCGCGCGCGCCGAACGGATGGCGCGGGTTCGGCACCTCGACCATGACCGCCTCGATCATCGGCATGTCGGAGGCTACCGGAATGCGATAATCGAGGAAGCCGGCGTTATCGAGCCGCCCGTGCTTGTCGTAGACGTATTCCTCGTTGAGCGCCCAGCCGATGCCCTGGGTCACGCCGCCCTGGATCTGGCCCTCGACATAGCTCGGGTGGATCGCCCGTCCGACATCCTGCACCGCGGTGTAGCGCAGCACCTTGACGTGGCCGGTCTCGCGGTCGATCTCAACGTCGCAGATATGGGTCGCGAAGCCGGCGCCGGCGCCCTGCGCGTTGATCGACACCTCGGCGCTGATCGGACCGCCGGTGCGCCCGGCCTTCAGCGCGATCTCGCCCAATGACAACGGCTCGAAGCTGCCGGCGTTGGGACCGGCCGGGTAGGCCTTGCCGTCTTTCCAATCGACCGCGTCGGGGCTGATGTCCCAGATCATCGCGGCGCGCTTCTTGAGTTCGACGACGACTTTCTCGGCCGCCTGGGTCACCGCCATGCCGGTCGCGAAGGTGACGCGGCTGCCGCCGGTCAAAAAGCAATAGCCGGTCGAGCTGGTATCGGCGACGACCGCGCGGACCCGCTCATAGGCGATGCCGAGCACCTCGGCCGCCATCATCGCCATCGAGGCGCGCGAACCGCCGACATCGGGGTTGCCCTCGACCACCGTCGCGGTGCCGTCCTCGTTGACATAGACCGAGGCCGCCGACTCGCCGCCGATGTTGAACCAGAAACCCGAGGCGATGCCGCGGCCCTGGTTGGGGCCGAGCGCGATCTTCATGTGCGGGTGGGCTTTCGCGGCGTCGAGCGTCTGGGTATAGCCGATATTGGCCCAGGTCGGCCCGTGCGCCGCCTTGGTGCCCTCCTTGGCGGCATTGATCTCGCGCAATTTGAGCGGGTCGATCTTCAGCTCAATTGCCAGCTCGTCAAGGCAGCTCTCGGTCCCGAAGGTCGAATTGGGAGCCCCCGGGGCGCGGTAGGCCGCCACCTTCGGCCGGTTCGAGACGACATCGTAGCCGACGATGTTGACATGCGGGATGTCGTACATCGCAAAGCCGCACATGCAGGCCGGTCCGACCGGCGAGCCGGGGAAGGCGCCGGCCTGGAGTTTGACCACCAGTTCCGCCGCCACCAGGCGGCCGTCCTTCTTGGCGCCGTACTTGACTTCGATGACGCCGCCGGCGGCCGGTCCGGTGCCGCGGAACACTTCCTCGCGGCTCATCACGATCTTGACCGGCTTGCCGGCCTTTTTCGACAAGGCCAGCGCGACCGGCTCGAGATAGACCAGCGTCTTGCCGCCGAACCCGCCGCCGATCTCGGCCGGCGTGGCGCGGATGTTGGCGATGTCGATGCCGAGCAGCTTGGCGCAATAGGCGCGCACCATGAACTGGCCCTGGCTCGAGCTGAAGATCGTGCACTGGCCGTCAGCGCCGACCGATACGAGGCAGGCATGCGGCTCGATATAGGCCTGGTGCACCGGCTGCGTCGTGTAGCGCCGCTCGATCGTGACCTCGGCCTCCTTCCAGCCCTGCGCGAAGTCGCCCTTGGTGAAGGTGATCCGCTTGGCGATGTTCGACGCCTTGGCCGGCTTCGGGTCGATCCCCTGGGTGAACAGATCGTCGTGCAATACCGGCGCGTCCGGCTTCATCGCGTCTTCGACATCGATGACGTGAGGCAGCACCTCGTATTCGACTTCGATCAGCGCGGCGGCTTCCTCGGCGATCGCCGGCGAGGTCGCGGCGACCGCGGCGACGGCATGGCCGTCATAGAGGACCTTGCCGCGCGCCATGCAATTGGAGGAGAGGTCGCGGAAGTTCATCGGCCCCTCGCCGACAAACGCCTCTTCCGACGGGATCGCCGGCAGATCGGCCGATGTCACGATCGCCTTGACCCCCGGCACGGCCAGCGCCTTGTCGATGTTGATCGATTTGATGCGCGCATGAGCGTGCGGGCTGCGCGCGACCTTGCCCCACAGCATGCCGGGCAAAACCATGTCGGCGCCAAACGCGGCGCGGCCGATCACCTTGTCGACCCCGTCCGGACGGATCGGCCTGGTGCCGACGACCTTGAGAGATGCCTTGTCGAGATACGTCATGAGTTCAGCTCCATGACCGGAAACGGGATTCACAACCCCTCTCCCGCACCGCGGGAGAGGGTGCCGAGCGAAGCGAGGCGGGTGAGGGTGCTTCCGATCGCACTGCCCTCACCCACCAAGCGCTTCGCGCTTGGTCCCCCCTCTCCCGCGCTGCGGGAGAGGGCTTCAACTATTCCGCCGCGAGCCTCGGCGGCTCCTCGGCGTCGACCGCGGCGCGGATCTTCGGCGGCGACATCGGCAAATCGCGCAGCCGCAGCCCGGTCGCGGCGAAGATCGCGTTGGCGACCGCCGCCATTGGCGGCACGAGCGGTACTTCGCCGACGCCGCGCGCCCCGAACGGATGCCGCGGGTTCGGCACCTCGACCATGATCGTATCGATCATCGGCATGTCGGAGGCGACCGGAATACGGTAGTCGAGGAAGCCGGGGTTCTCGAGGCAGCCATCCTTGTCGTAGATGTATTCCTCGTTCAGTGCCCAGCCGATGCCCTGGGTCACGCCGCCCTGCATCTGGCCCTCGACATAGCTCGGATGGATCGCCCGCCCGACATCCTGGATCGCGGTGTAGCGCAGGATCTTGACGAAGCCGGTCTCGCGGTCGACCTCGACATCGCAGATATGGGTCGCGAACCCCGGCCCCTGGCCCTGCGCGTTGATCTGAACCTCGGCGCTGATCGGACCGCCGGTGCGCGCCGCCCGGTTGCCGATCGTCGCCAGATCGAGCGGCTCGAATGCGCCCGCGTTGGGACCGGCCGGGTACGCCTTGCCGTCCTTCCACTCGACCGCGTCGGGGCTGATGTCCCAGATCACCGCGGCGCGCTGCTTTAGCACCTCGACGACTTTCTGGGCCGCCTGGGTGACCGCCATGCCGCCGGCGAAGGTGACCCGGCTGCCGCCGGTCGAGGCGCTGAAGCCGATCGAGGTCGTGTCGCCGACCACCGGCCGGACGTTCTCGAAGGGTACGCCCAGCACCTCGGCCACCATCATCGCCATCGAGGCGCGCGAGCCGCCGATATCGGGGTGCCCCTCGGTCACGGTGATCGTGCCGTCCTCGTTGACATGGCACGCCGCGCTCGACTCGCCGCCGGCGTTGTGCCAGTAGCCCGAGGCGATGCCGCGCCCCTGATTGGGGCCGAGCGGTGCCTTGAGGTGTTCGCTCGCCCGGGCGGCCTCCAGGGTCTTCTGGTAGCCGATGTTGACCCAGGTCACGCCGTGCGTCGCCTTGGTACCGTCCTTGGCGCCGTTGATCTCGCGCAGCTTGAGCGGCTCGATGTTCAGCGCGTCGGCGAGTTCATCCATACAGCTTTCGACGCCAAACGAACCGATCGGCGCGCCCGGCGCGCGGTAGGCGGCAACCTTGGGACGGTTGCACAGCACGTCATAGCCAATGGTCAGCGCGTTCGGAAAGTCGTAGACCGCGAGGCCGCAGATGCAACCCTGTTGCACCGGGGAGCCCTGAAACGCCCCCGCCTGATATTTAAGTATGCTTTGCGCGGCGGTGATATGACCATCCTTCTTGGCGCCGAGCTTGACTTCGACGATCGCGCCGGGCGCCGGGCCGGTGGCGCGGAACACCTCCTCGCGGCTCATCACCATCTTGACCGGCCGGCCGGATTTCTTCGACAGCATGTAGGCGAGCGGCTCGAGATAGACGATCGTCTTGCCGCCGAACCCGCCGCCGATCTCGGCCGGGATCGCCCGGATATCGGCGATGTCGGCGCCGACGATACGCGAGGTATACGCGCGCACCATGAACTGGCCCTGGCTACTGCTGAAGATCGTGCATTGCCCGTCGGCCGCGACCGATACCAGGCAGGCGTGCGGCTCGATATAGCCCTGGTGCACCGGCTTTGTCGTGTAGCGCCGCTCGATGACGATGTCGGCCTCGCGGAACCCGGCCTCGACGTCGCCAATGGCGAAGCGCACCACCTTCGAGACGTTTGACGGCTTGGTCGGCTTCGGCTCGACGCCGGCGGTGAAGATGTCGTCGTGCAGCAGCGGCGCGCCATCCGCCATCGCCGCCTCGATGTCCATCACATGCGGCAGCACCTCGTACTCGACCTCGATCAGGTCGAGCGCCTGCTCGGCGATGGCTTGCGACGTCGCGGCGACCGCCGCCACCGCGTGGCCTTCGTAAAGCACCTTGCCCCTGGCGATGACGTTGCGCGACAGGTCGCGCAGATTGGCCGGCGCCGCGCCGACATGGGCGCGCTCCGGTGTCACCTCCGGGAAGTCGGCGCCGCAGGTCACCGCCTTCACTCCGGGCAGCGCGAGCGCCTTCTCGAATTTGATGCCGAGGATGCGGGCATGGGCGTGCGGGCTGCGCTTGATGCGGCCCCACAGCATGCCGGGCATCACCATGTCGGCGCCGAAATTGGCGCGGCCGGTGACCTTGTCGACGCCGTCCGGGCGGATCGGCCGCGTGCCGACGATCTTCAACGCCGCCTTGTCGAGAAAGCTCATCAGCTAACTCCCTGACTGTGTGAGATCCAGCCCCTCTCCCGCCCCCTCCTGACCCTACCCCCGCTTGCGGGGGAGGGCAGGGTAGGGGTTGCGGGAGAGGGTGAAATCGTGACGGCTAGCTTACGTCGACACCGAGGCGCCCGGCTCGCCGCGCATCACCGCGGCGGCGTCGAGCACGGCCCGGATCACCTTGTCGTAGCCGGTGCAGCGGCACAGATTGCCGGCGAGCCAATAGCGGGTCTCTTCCTCGGTCGGGTTCAGATTCTCGTCGAGCAGCGCTTTGGCCGCGACGATCAGCCCGGGGGTGCAGAAGCCGCATTGCAGCGCCGCGTGCTCGAGGAATTTCTGCTGCACCGGGTGCAGCTTGTCGCCCTGGGCGATGCCCTCGATCGTGATGACCTTGCGACCCTCGGCCTCGACGCCGAGCATCAGGCACGAACACACGACCTTGCCGTCGAGGATGACGCTGCAGGCGCCGCAATCGCCCGAGCCGCAGCCTTCCTTGCTGCCGGTCAGGTGCAGTTCGTCGCGCAGCACGTCGAGCATGGTCTGCTGTGCCTCGCACAGAAACTCGACCGGCTCGCCGTTGATATTGGTCGTAACGTGATGCTTGCTCATTAACGCAGTCTCCCGAAACTAGGCGCGCGCGGCGGCGCGTTCGAAGGCGATGGCGGCGGCGCGGCGCGCCAGGACGCCGGCAATTTTGATGCGGTACTCGATCGTGCCGCGCTTGTCGGTGATCGGCTTGCAGGCGCGCTGCGCCGCCAAGTCGAGCTTGGCCAGCGTGTCGGCGTCGAGCTTGTGGCCTATGAGGGCCTGCGCCGCCTCGTCGACGATCAGCTGGGTCGGCGCGACGGCGCCGAGCACGACCCGCGCGTCGATGCAGGTGCCGCCGGCGTCGAGCGTCACGTTGACCGCGCAACCGACCACCGCGATGTCCATCTCGGTGCGCGGAATGAAGCGAAGATAGGCGTCGCACTGGCGCGGCTTCGGCTTCGGCACCTTGAACTCGACGACGAACTCGCCCTTGGCGAGCGAAGTGCGGCCGGGGCCGATCACGATCGCCTCGACCGCCACCTCGCGCCGGCCGTTCGGCCCGGCGATGACCGCGGTCGCCCGCGCCGCGATGACCGGCGGCACGCTGTCGGCGGCGGGCGAGGCGTTGCACAGATTGCCGGCGATCGAGGCGCGGCCCTGGATCTGCGTCGAGCCGATCAAATCGACCCCCTCGACGATCCCCGGAAAGGCGTGTTCGAGCCGCTCGTGGGCGCTCAGCATCACACCGGGCGTCGCCGCGCCGATGACGAAAAACTCACCCTCCTCGCGGATCCCGATCATTTCCGGGATGCGCTTCATATCGACGATCAACTCGGGCGCCAGCCGCCCGCTCTTCAGCTGGACCAAGAGATCGGTCCCGCCCGACAGTACTTTCGCCAGGCCGGCGGCGCCGGCCAACGCCTTGACGGCTTCGTCCACCGTCGCGGGCGCCGTGTAACTGACCCTCGGCATGTTCGCTCCTGAAAATGACGCGGCCGCGCCCGTCCCGCCACCTGCCAAAGGATGACCAGACGGCGGTCGGGCGCCGCACAGCGCTTGGCTTACACTACCAGCCCGGCCGCCGTGAAGTGCTAATTCGGTCGCGGGCCTGTCCCCGAGCCGGGCGGGCGCCCGCCCGCGGCCTCGCGCGGCTGCTCGATATCGCGGATAATGGCCGCTTGCCGCGCGAGCCGTCATCATCATGATCCTTATCACCGAAACGCTCGGCCTCGACGAAAGCGAGATCAGCGAGAGCTTCATCCGCGCCTCGGGACCGGGCGGGCAGAACGTCAACAAGGTATCGAGCGCGGTGCAGCTGCGCTTCGACATCAGGCGTTCGCCGTCGCTGCCGGAGGCCTTGCGCGAGAGGCTGGAGCGGCTTGGCGGTCAGCGCGTGTCCCAGGACGGAATCCTGGTCATCACCGCGCAGCGCTTTCGCTCGCAGGCGCGCAACCGTGAGGACGCGCTCGACCGCCTCGTGGCGCTGATCCGCCGCGCCGCGACCCCGCCCGCACCCCGAAGGCCGACCTCGCCCGGCGCCGGTGCGCGGGAGCGGCGCCTCGCCGACAAGGCGCGACGCGCCCGGCTCAAACGGCAGCGCGGCGATGTTTCCGATCCATGACGCCTGCCCCTACCCAATGGCTCGTCCAGCGAGCGGCAAAAGACCGGCTGCAACACGATCCCGCGTCCTTCGAGACGGCGCTTCGCGCCTCCTCAGGATGACGGTATATCTTTGATGGCATTAAGAAAGAACCTCATCCTGAGGAGCCCGCGACGCGGGCGTCTCGAAGGACGCGACGGCGCTGATCCAGCCAAACGCCAACTCATTCACACGCTCAGGTGTCGGACCGCGAAGCCGTGCCGGCCGGCGAGGATCTCGCCTACCCGCAGGCGATGGCAGCAGCGCCAGTCCGCTTCGTAGCAAATGAGGCAGCTCGCGCCGTGCCGCGCCACCGCGGCGGCCTCGTGCAACGCCAGCTCGGCCTCGGCGGTGGCGAGCCGAGCCTCGACAATCGCCCAAAAGCGCGGCCAGTCGCGCCGCCGGTTGGCTTCGCGACCCTCGGGCGGGGTGCCGAGCGCCTGCAAATGGAGATATCGGATTCCCGCTTCCTCGACCGACGCGGCGAGCTGGCGCTTCGAAAAGCCGGGCCGGCGCGAGATCGGCCGGTCGCGCACGTCGATCAGCGTCGTAACGCCGGACGCCGTCAGCGTTGCGACGACATCCGCCAACCGCGCCTTCTCGTAGCCGATCGTAAACAGCACATCCCCGGGCATGGCACCCTCAGCCGGCCCGGTAACGGTCGACCGCGGCGCGGTCGAGCTCGATGCCGAGACCGGGCCGTTCCGGCAATTTGATCGTGCCGTCGCTTTCGAGCCGCAGCCCCTCCTTCAGCAACTCATCGCGGATCGCGTTGGGGTTCTGGTCCCATTCGAGGACGAGGCCGTTCGGGATCGCGGCGGCGAAATGCAGCGAGGCCATCAGCAGCACCGCGCCGGCAAATGCATGCGGCGCGACCATGCGGTGATGCGCCTGGGCATAGGCGGCGATGCGGCGGCCTTCCGAGAACCCGCCCGACCAGGCGACGTCGATCTGCACGATGTCGACGGCGCCACGGCCGATCAGCTCGCGGAACCGATAGAGGCCCATCTCGGTCTCGTAGCCGGCGATCGGGGTGGCGAGCGCATCGGCCACCTTGGCGCTGCCCTCGATGTCGTCGGTCGCGACCGGCTCCTCGATCCAGTAGAGATTGTAGGGCTCCATCGCGCGGCCCATTTCGATCGCGAAAGCCGGGCTCCAGGCGCAATTGACGTCGACCATCAGCTTGGCGCGCGGTCCCAGCGCCGCGCGCACCGCGGCGACCCGCGCGAGGTCCTCGCTCGGATCGACCTCGCAGAACCCGGTATTGCCGATCAGCTGGCGCAGATGGGTCTGGGTCGACGGGTTGCGGCCGATCTTCATCTTCATGCCCTTGAAGCCGCGAGCCCTATAGCCTTCGGCCTCGCCGGCGAGATCGGCGGCGGACTTGCCCTCCTGGTAGAAGCCGCCGCTGGCATAGGCCTCGACCCGGTCGCGGCAGGCGCCGAGCAGCTTGTACACCGGCATCTTCGCGACCTTGCCGGCGATGTCCCATAGCGCGATGTCGATGCCGCTCATTCCCTGCATGACGACCCCGCCCCGGCCGTATTGCCGGGTGCGCGCGAACATCTTCTGCCACAGCCCCTCGATCATCAGCGGGTCCTCGCCGATCAGCATCGGCGCCAGATCCTTTTCGATGACGGTCGCGGTCACGCCGCCGCCGAGGCCGCTCTCGCCGATGCCGACAATGCCGTTATCGGTCTCGACCTCGACCAGCAGCGCACCGCGCCGCGACTGGACCCCGGAGGCGCTGGCGTAAGGCGGGTCGCACGGGCAGGACAGCGCAATGGTGTGGATGGCGGCGATTTTCATGTGGTATTGCTCCTCACGCAGCGGCCGCTCAAATGCTAGTCAAGACACCGTTCCCATACCAGACGCGGATCGTCGATCGCAATATTGCCTGCTTTTGCCCAGTGGCCCGCATTGAGAACATAAAGCTCCCCACTGCCCCTGACTTCGAAGCGCTGACCAAACGCACTAAGCCCGCTCAACTTCCTGACTTTATTTCCTGTTCTGTAAATAAGTTCCTCGTGCTCCCGTATTTCGGCTGGGATTGCGCTTGCCTCTATACTTTTATTTGCACTCTGAATAATTTTTGTCACACTCAGGTTGAGTCGAAGTTTTTCGCCCGTTATTCTGGCCGCCTGAGTGATATCTGCATACATCGTCCCAGTTGGATTTGACGGCTCCAACGACACCATCTTTGGGTTACCAATCATCGGAACAGAGTATGTTACCCGAATGCTCCCAAGCCCCGTTTGGCCGCACAATCTTGCGACCACGTACCAATTAACCCGAACGCTTTCAGAGCCTCACCCGTGCTCTCAGCACGAGCGAAGGATCCTGGAGTAATCATGAGGTTTGCCGCAATTATACAAAATATGATTCGCATATCGCGGTTCCTGGCCTTGTGGTTTGTCCATGCTGAGAAGCGCCGAGGGCGCGTCTCGGAGCACGCTCGCTCTTGATGCAGCTCAGCCCTCGCCGATCACGGCGAGAAGGTCGCATTGGATCTGCATCGGCGGCGTGAAATCAGCGTGGGCGACCGTGTGCCGTGCCGGGCGCGAATGCGGATCGGGAAACATCTCGACCCAGTACTTGTTCATCGCCGGACGCAAGGCGCGGTCGGCGATCCAAACTGTCATCTTGACGATGTCCTCGGGCGTCCCGCCGGCGGCGGTAATGACCCGGCGGACATTCTCGAACATCTGCCGGCATTGCGCGTCGAGGTCGGCCGGAACCTTGCCGGTCTCCGGATCGGCGCCCGAGATCGCGCCCGACACCACGAACGGCCCGCGCCGGCAGGCGGCGGGAATCGGATTGACGTGCTTGACGCCGGAAACCTCGATGCTGCGCCGTTTTTCCACGAGTTGCCTCCTTCGGATCGGAACACCGATGATAGGCAGCCCGCTCGGCGCGGGCAACGAGATGCGCGGGCAACGAGAGCGAGGCCGGATCGCCGGACCGAACGCTCTACACCGAACCCAGCGGCACGGGTTCGATATCGGTTCGCGTGAAATCATTGCCGACAAACAGCAGCGGCGCCCGCCGGCTCCTGGCCAGCGCATAGGCGAAGCAATCACCGTAATTCAATGCAGCCGGGTGGCGTCCCCTGCCAAAGCGCCGCCATGCCAAGCGTGCTATTTCCGCCTGATCTTGATCGACTGGTACGATTTCGATCCCGGTGCGGTAAAGCAGCAGATCGAATTCGCGCCCGCCGGCCTCGCCTTTGCGGCTCTCGATCACCATCGTCGCTTCGAGAAGATTCGCTGCGGAGAGAAGGCGCGATGCGCTGCGATCCATCGCCTGCGCCACTTGCACCGCGCTCTCCTCGTTCAACAGCACCGAGACGAGGGCGGAGGTGTCGATGGCGATCAGGATGGCAATCCCCATTCGTCGTAGCCGAGGATCTCGTCAGCATTGCGCGTATCGAGGTCAGGCAAGGCGGCGCACCGGCGGCCAATTTCCATGATTTCAGCGGCAAGGCCGCCCCCCGGCCGTTCGCGCCGGACGCGCGCCAACCGCTCTTCGGCGGCTTTGCGTACCGCCATCGTGACCGTTTCGCCGGTCGCGGAGGCAAGCTCGCGAACCGATTTTTCCGTCACCGGATCCTTGATGTTCAGAGCCATCATGTGCCTTGGCGGAAAATATCTGTCGATGAAGATAGCAGGAAGCCGACCGAGCTCAAGCCCGCGTGATCTCCCCCCGCGTGATCTCCCCGCGTCAGTCAAACGAAAGCGGCCACCCGAGGGTGGCCGCCAATCGTCAACAACTATGGCCGGATCGATCAGACCGGCGGGATCCAGTATTCGTCGACCTTCGAGCGATAGGCGCGGTCCGACCAGTCGGGGGTGCTGCTCGCGGTGTAACGCGGCGCCCGTTCGAGGCGCGAGCGGTCGCAATCGACCGCGTACCCGCCCATCGCGGTGTCGTAGGACAGCGACTTCCACGGCAGCGGATGATAGCTCTCACCGATGCCGAGAAATCCACCGAACGACATCACGCAGTATTCGACGTGTCCAGTATACTTGTCGATCATCATGTGATCGACTTCGCCGAGATGATCGCCGTTGCGGTTGTAGACCTCGGTGCCATCGACCTTGTCGGACGAGATCAGGCGGTGGGTTTCATCCATTTCGACCGGGCGGGCGCCGTCGGTCATCGTATCGGTTCGCATAGCGCGCTCCTGCGGTTGTTGCTCTAGTCGAAAACGGGATTTGCCAAGCCCCGTTCCGATTCACCCCAGGGATTTAATTTGGACGGATTTTTTCGCATATCGCGCGAAGCGGCGGACTACGGCAGGCGGGGCAGGATCTTTTCGGTCAGCATCATGAACGTCTCGTGGCTGAGCGGCGCGCATAACAGGTAGTCGAGGCCGATCTCCTCGCGCAAACGCAGGATCTGGTCGAGCACCGCCTCGGGGGTCCCGTGCAGGATGACCTCGTCGAGATAGCGCTGCACCGGGTCGGTTCCGGGCGCGTTCGGATCGGTGATGCCGACCGGCCGGTGGCGCGCGCCGAAATACGAATCGACGATCCATTGCGCGCCGCGCCGCGCGACCTCGGCGGCCGCCTCGCTGGTCTGGCCGAGCGCCAGCAGCCGAGCCACCGGCAGGTCGCGTCCCTCGATCGAAAACCCGGCCGCGTTCAGCTGCTCGGCGTAAAACCGCCGCTTATGGCCGATGTCGCGGTGCGCGGCATGCGGGTCCAACAGGATCGAGAAGCCGCGCCCGGCCGCCCATTCGATCGCGCTCTCAGAGGTCGCCGCCATCCAGACCGGCGGATGCGGCAGCTGCATCGGCTTCGGTAGCACTTCCACATTGTCGAAGCGAAAATGCTCGCCGGCAAAACTGAGCTTTTCCTGCGTCCAGGCGCGCAGCACGATGTCCACCGTCTCGTGAAAGCGCGACGTGCTTTCTTGCGGAGGCACCCCGAAATTGTCGAACTCGACCCGGGCAAAACCGCGCCCGGCGCCCCAATTGACCCGCCCGCCCGACAAGACGTCGAGCAGCGCCACCTCCTCGGCGAGGCGCAGCGGGTGATAGAACGGCGCCAGCGACACCCCGGTGCCGATGCGCAGCCGCGTCGTCCGGGCGGCGGCCAGCATCCCCATCATGTGGACCGACGGGCACACGCTGAAGCTGCTGAAATGATGCTCGGCGAGCCACACCGCGTCGAAGCCGGTCTGGTCCATGATCTCGATCCGCTGCATCGCGCGGGCATAGACCGTGGCGAGATCGACCCGCCGCTCCGGCCAGCTGAAGAATTGCAGGACCCCGAGCTTCATGGCGGCGCCCGATGTCAGGTCGCGGTGGCGTAGGTGGCGCGTCCGATCGCCAGCAATTGTCCGGCCTCGTTCGCCACATCGACATCGACGATCCCGAACTGCCGGCCGTTGCGCCGCACAGTGGCCGTGACGATCAGCGCCGTGTCGATCGCCGGCCGCAGGTAATCGACCCGGAAATTGACCGTCGGCAGCGGCCGGCCGAGCAGCATGACCAGCGCATAATCACCGACCGTGTCGATCACCGCCGCGATCGGGCCGCCGTGCCACTGGCCGCTGCCCTTGAGGCGTTCGAATTCGGGGCGCATCCCGGCGCGCATGACCACCTGCTGCGTATCGGGGTCGGCCGAGAGGACGGTCAGGTTCAGGAAGCTGATAAACGCGGATTGGGCCAGGCGCTCCTGCAGTTCATCGCGGCTCAGAGGCGGCGTGCTCGCTGAGGAGTTCATGGCGTGATCACCAGCTTCCCGAAAACCTGGCGCTGTTCGAGGCGGTCCAGCGCTTCCGGCGCGCGTTCCAGCGGGAAGGTCGCGTCGACGACGGCTTCGAGCCGGCCGGCCCGCACCATGTCGAGCAGCGCCGCGATGTCCTCGCGCGCCCAGCCGTTCGATCCCAGGATCTGCAATTCGAAGGTCCAGATAAAGCGGATGTCCTCGGGCGGGTCATAGCCGGCGGTCGCGCCGCAGGTCAGCATCCGGCCGCCGACCTTGAGGACCCGCAGGCTTCGGGTCCAGGTGTCGCCGCCGGTGTAGTTGACCACGACATCGACGCCGTTGTCGCTGCCCGGCCCGCGCCGCACTGGCTTGCCGTAAAGCGCCTGGACCTGCTTGACGAAATCCTCGGCGGCGTAATCGATCGTGTGGTCGGCGCCGAGCGCGCGCAGCCGCGCCGCCTTCTCCGGCGAACTGGTGGCGGCGATAACGGTGGCGCCGGCCGCTTTGGTGAGCTGCACGCAACACACCCCAACGCCGCCCGAGGCGCCGAGGATCAGCACTTTCTCGCCAGCGGCGACATGGCCGTTGGTGTGCATCATGCGCCGCGCCGTGCCGTAGGCGCAGGGCAGCGCGGCGGCCTGCTCGAAACTGACGCCCTGCGGGATCGCCACGAGCTGGTGCGCGCGCAGCCGGCAATACTCGGCAAGGCCGCCATGCACGGTCTCGCCGACGAGGCCGCCCTCGACCCGGTTGATCGGATCGCCGACGACGCGGTCTCCGAGCTTCCAACCCGTGACTCCGGGGCCGATCGCGGCGATCTCGCCGGCGACGTCGAGCCCCATGATCGCCGGCATCGCGATCCGGATCCCCGGCATGCCGCGCCGGGTGAACACATCGTGGTAATTGAGCGAGGCGGCACGCACCCGCACGACGACATCGCCCTCGCCCGGCGCCGGATCGGGGAAATCGGTCTCATAGCGCAGCCCGCCCTCGCCGTGTTCGCGCAACACGCACGCTTTCATCGGGTGACTCCGAAACGGCCGGCTGCAATTCCATCCCGCGTCCTTCGAGACGCGCCCTTCGGGCGCTCCTCAGGATGAGGAATATTTGTATGTGGCATAAAGACCTATCTCAGCCTGCGGAGGCTGCGAAGCGGCCGTCTCGAAGGACGCAGCGTTGATCCAGGTACTACTCGATACATCACATCTACTTCCGATCCCGTTCCGATGAATTGGACAGCAACTCGGCGGCGCGGTCGGCGAGGGCGCGGCGGTCGATCTTGTTGGTGCCGGCGAGCGGCATCTCGGCGAGAAACCACACCCGGCGCGGGTGCAGGTAGGGCGCCGCGTTGGCCAATGCGAATTCTTTTACCTGATCCTCGCTCGGCACGGCGCCCGGCCGCGGCACGACAAACGCCACCGGCTTCTTGTACTTCAACTCGTCATCGACCGGCACCACCACGGCCTGGTGGATGTCGGGATGGCGTTCCAACAATTTCTCGACCTCGCCGGGATAGACGTTTTCGCCGCCGCTGACGAACATGTCGTCTTCTCGCCCGACAAAAAAATAAAACCCTTCGCCGTCGCGCCGGAACACATCGCCGGTGACATAGAAACCATCGCCGGTCATCGCCCGCGCGCTCGCCTCCGGCAAATCGTGGTAGCAATTCATCAGCGCCGGGCAGCGCATCTCGAGGACGCCCTCGGCGGCGGCGCGGTCACCCCCCGACGCCAGCCGCAACTCGACCCGCGGATGCGCGACGCCGACCGACAGATCCGGGGTCGGCCGGCCGCCGGGATCGGGCGCGAAGACGATCGGGCCGGCCTCGGTCGTGCCATAGGCGTTGCCGACAGTGGCGCCCGGAAAGCGCCGCCGAACCGCCTCCATCAAGCCCGGTGAGACCGGCGCCGAGCCCATCCGCACCGCGCGCACCGACGACAGATCGTGGCGCTCCAGCAGCTCCGGTTCGCGCAACATCATCGCGATCATCGTCGGTACCGAGGTCAGCGCCGTCGCGCGATGGGCGCTCGCCGCGGCGATATAGCTGGCGGCCGTAAAGCCCGGCAGCAGGATGACCGTATCATGCTGGGCGAATGCTGCCTGCGACACCGCCAGCGCGTTCATGTGGTAAAGCGGCGCGGCGACCAGCGGACGCTCGGGCGGCAGCCCGGCGGCGCGACGCCGCATCTCGACGACCCACAAATGGCTCTGGTGCGACAGCACGACCCCCTTCGGCCGGCCGCTCGACCCGGACGTATAGAGGAACATCGCCGGAGCGGCCGGGTCGGGATCGACCGCGCGGAACGGTCCGGGATCGAGCAATTCGTCGAAATTCTCCCCGAAAACAAAGCGCGGCAGATCGGCCGGGCACAGCATCCGGCGCGCGCTGTCGCACAGCACCAGCTTTGCATCGCAATCGCGCAAGATGGCCGCGACGGTCGCCGCCGGCAGTTTCCAGTTGATCGGCACGGCGACGAGCCCCGCCCGCATGCTGCCGAGAAAACCGGCGAGGAACTCGGCGCGGTTGGCCGAGAGGATCGCGATCCGCTGGCCGGGTTCGAGGCCCCGCGCCAGCAACCCGCGCGCCACCGCGTCGGCGAGCGCGTCGAACTCGCGATAGCTGTAGTGAAGCGGCGCCTTATCGCCGCCAAGATCGATGATCGCGGTGGCGTCGGGATCGCCCGCGCGCTCGATCGCGTCGCCGAGATTGCGGAACCGGGCAGGGGTGAGCGCGCCGCCCATCCGGCCTAACCCACGAACGCCAGCGTCGTATTGAACGCCGCGGAGGCCGGGACGACGACGCGTCGCGGTTCGATGCGGACGCCCGGAATATCGCGCAGAAACCCTCCGGTATCGGCGATCGATTCGACCTGGAGCTCAACCGCCGCGAGATATTCGGTGCGGCCCGAAGGCTCGCTCGCCGCCGCGCCGAACTCGGCGGCGATGGCCCCCGGACGCATCAGCTCGACGCGCGCGGCGCCGGCAGGGAGGGTGCATTTTCCGTGCTGTTCGGCAATCGAATCGACCCCGAACAGGCTCTCGAACAACGACGCGGTCTGGCGCGGTGCGGGGCTCGCGACAACGACCCGGGAGACCGCGCGCGCGCCGTTCGGATGCGCTTGCCATTCCGGACGCCAGACCAGTTCAGGGGTCCGATGTTCGCAAAAATAAACCCGGCCCATCGCGATTTTGGCGGGATCGAGCCGGGTGGTGCGGAACCGCGCGTCGGTCCGCCCGCCATCGAGCTCGACCGGTCGCGAAAAAGACTGGACCGGCAGGATCGGCAGGCCCGCGCCCAGGGCATGGGCATGGGCCCGATCGGCGTCGTCGGTCTTGAACACCAGCCCGTTGAGCCCGATCGGGAACGGCGCCAGTTCCGGCCGCGCCGCGCCGCCATCGCCGAAGCCGAGCAACTCCAGATAGTCGGTCGCAAACATCATCAAATGGTTCATCGAGCCGAGCGTGTGGTGGCCGCGCGGCGTCAGCTGAAAGCCGAGGCGCGCGAACACGCGCGCCGCCTCATCCATGCGGTCGCGGACATCGATCACGATATGGTCCAGAACGGGCGGCGGAAGTGGCACGGGCGATATCCCTTCGGCGAATTGCGCCACGCCACCGTAAATCGCCGCTCGCGGCGCCGCAACGGCGCGCTCCGCGGCCGCTTGGTCGCCGGTCTGAATTACCCTGGCATTGCCCTGGCGCCGCCTCTCTGCCGCTCCTTGGGGTCGGACGTCCCACCCACCAAGCCATTGATTGCCCCTTGTGGCGCAGCTACGGTGGCCATAACGCTGGAAGCGCCCGCAGAAGGAGATCGGCCATGCCCGACGAATTTCGCCATCCGGCCATCGACAAATCGCGCCTGCCGAGCCGACATGTCACGGTCGGCCCGGAGCGCGCGCCGCATCGCGCCTTTCTTTATGCGTTGGGGCTCAGCACCGAGCAGATCAACCAGCCGCTGGTCGGGGTGGCGACGACCTGGAACGAGGCGGCGCCGTGCAACATTTCGCTGTCGCGTCAGGCGCAGGCGACGAAAAAGGGGGTCGCCGCGGCGGGCGGAACCCCGCGCGAGTTCACGACGATCACCGTGACCGACGGCATCGCGATGGGCCATGAGGGGATGAAATCGTCGCTGGTCAGCCGCGAAGTCATCGCCGATTCAGTCGAACTGACGATGCGCGGCCATTGCTACGACGCGCTCGTCGGGCTCGCCGGCTGCGACAAGTCGCTGCCCGGGCTGATGATGGCGATGGTCCGGCTCAACGTGCCGTCGGTCTTTATGTATGGCGGCTCGATCCTGCCGGGCCGCTTCAAGGGCAAGGACGTGACGATCGGCGACGTGTTCGAGGCGGTCGGCGCGCACAATGTCGGCAAAATGTCGGACGAGGAACTGCACGAGCTCGAATGCGCCGCCTGCCCCTCGGCCGGCTCCTGCGGCGGTCTCTTTACCGCGAACACGATGGCGTGCGTTTCCGAGGCGATCGGGCTCGCGCTGCCCGGCTCGGCCGGGGCGCCCGCCCCCTACGATTCGCGCGACGCCTACGCCGAAGCCTCGGGCCAGGCCGTCATGGAATTGATCCGCCGCAACCTGCGGCCGCGCGACATCGTCACGCTGAAATCGCTCGAAAACGCCGCGACGGTCGTGGCCGCCGCCGGCGGATCGACCAATGCAGGCCTGCATCTGCCCGGCATCGCCCACGAAGCCGGCATCAAGTTCGACCTGCACGATGTCGGCGAGATCTTCAAGCGCACGCCCTATATCGCGGATCTAAAGCCCGGCGGCCGCTATGTGATGAAGGATCTGCACGATATCGGCGGCGTGCCGGTCTTGATGAAGGCGCTGCTCGACGGCGGCTATCTGCACGGCGACTGCCTGACCGTCACCGGCAAGACCATCGCCGAAAACTTGGCGGACGTGCGGTTCCCGACCAGCCAGGACGTGGTGCGGCCGACCTCGAACGCGATGTCGCCGACCGGCGGCGTTGTCGTGCTGAAGGGCAACCTCGCGCCGCAGGGCGCCATCGTCAAAGTCGCCGGCCTGAAGACATTGCGCTTCGCCGGCGGCGCGCTGTGCTTCGATTGCGAGGAGGACGCCTTCGCCGCGGTCGAACAGCGCTGCTACAAGGAGGGCGACATCATCGTGATCCGCTATGAGGGGCCGCGCGGCGGGCCGGGGATGCGCGAGATGCTGTCGACGACGGCGGCGCTCTACGGGCAAGGCGTCGGCGAGAAGGTGGCGCTGGTCACCGACGGCCGCTTTTCGGGTGCGACGCAGGGCTTCTGCATCGGCCATGTCGGGCCGGAGGCGGCGGTCGGCGGGCCGATCGCGCTGCTGCGCGACGGCGACCGGATCACGATCGACGCGGTGAGCGGCACGATCGACGTCGCGCTGAGCGATGCCGAACTGGCCGAGCGCCGCCGCGCCTGGACCCCGCGCACCAACAACTACCAGTCGGGCACGCTGTGGAAATACGCGCAGACCGTCGGCGACGCCGAGAACGGCGCCGTCACCCATCCCGGCGGCAAGGCCGAGACCCACACCTACGCCGACCTCTGAGGCCTATATCGGAAGTTTATAGATCTTGCCGCTTGCCATTTTGTCGTCCCGGCTCCCGGGATGACGATTTGGAGCGACCTCGCGGCTACTCTCGGGCGGTGGCGGCCCCGGATGAGTGGTCGGCGGCCCGATCCGGCCGCCGGGATGGGCGACCTCGAAGCGGCGTTGACCCGCGAGGCTTGCCCGGTCTGCACCCGCGCCGCCGGGGCGGATGAGCGCTGGCTCGATCATTTTCTCTATGAGGGTTGGCAAGAGCGCGAGCCGATGCGGGAAGTGGCGCGCGGCGCGGGCTTCTGCGCGCACCATGCGCGCCGCCTCGAAACGATCGGACAGAGCGCGACGGTCGCGCTGATCCACCTCGCGCTGATCCGGGACGTCTTGCCGCGACTCGCCGGGCGGCATGGTCGCGGAAAGCCGGCCCCGCTCGTCGCCGCACCCGATGCGTGCGAGGCCTGCGCGCAGGCGCGCGATGTCGAACGGCGCGAGTGCTTTTTTCTGGCTCTGCTGATCGGGGCGCGGCGGCCCGATTGCTACGGCAATCCGGCGCTCGTGTGCATGCCGCATCTCAAGCAGCTCGCCGGATACCTCGACGCCGGCACGATTGCGGGCGTTCTCGCGATCCATGGTCGCACCGTGGCGGCGCTCGGTGAAACCCTCGCCGGCGCCCCGGCGCCGGCCTGCGCCGAGACCCCGGCCGATCGCGCCATCCGGGTGATCCTCGGCCCTCCCGAGCGGCGCGACCTGCTGGCGCCGGAGCGCCACGGCGCCCCGTTCGGCGACGATCCCGACCCGGTTCGGCGCATGCGCCGTCGCTTGCGACATATGGATTCGTGCGCGATCTGCGCCGAAATATCCGATTCCTGCGGAGCATGGCTTGGCTGGCTCGCGCGGGCGGCCGCAGCGCAGGGCGATCTCTCGGACGTGTTGCCGCTGTGCCGCCATCACGTTTGGCAGGCGCGTGTCGCCGGCGGGGCGATTCTCGCGCCGGCGCTCGCGGCAGTGGTGGTGGGCGAGGCCGAGGAGCGGCTGGTCTATGCCGGCAAAGCGCGCGAGCTCGGGCGAGGGGCCGCGATTGTCCCGCCGGCCGTTCAGCGCGCGTGGTCAAGCATGTGGCCAAGCTCGGGATCGCGCATCGCGGTGCTGGATTCGCTGCAACGCGGCCGGGAATGCCCGCTTTGCCGGCGGGCGCGCGAGGCGGGCGAGCGCGCCGTCCTGCTGCTGGCGGCGCTGCTCGAAGATACGGACGGGCGCCGCGCGTTCGAAGGCGGTTACGGGCTGTGCGTCCGGCATGCGGCGCAAGCTCTGGCGCTACCCGGCGCGCCGGCGGTCGCGGCCATCGTCGCGTCGACGATGCACGCCCGTCTGGCGCTGCTGCGCTGGGAACTCGAGGAGCAGCTTCGGCGCGGCGCCTGGCAGGCCCGGCCGGCGGGGCGCGGCGCCGAAGCGGGTGCGTGGCTGCGCGCGCCGTCGCGCTTTGCCGGCACGGTTCGCGTCGACGGCCCTTAGTCTAGGGCCGCATGCGTCGGGAGAGAGAACCGCTGAAGCGCGCCGTCAGTGGTCGACGCCGATCGCCCGCAACACGCGGCGCAGCAGGGTCGGCGATTGTTCCGCCGCGGCCGAGGGCGATGGCGGAGCCACCCGGTTGTGCGGGTGGATGACGACCGAGCCGGACCGCGGCATCGGCGCCGGCGATGCCGAATGCGGACGCACGGACGCCGGGGTCCGGGGGGCCGAGGGAATTGGGGCCGAGGGAATTGGCGCGACGGCGGTTGGGCGCAGCGTGCGCACGATGTCTCGGTTGCTCCGGGGGGACCGAAGGGCCGCCAGATCGGCGGCGGACTGTGCGCCATCCGGCCGCCGCGGCGTTGGCGTCGTGCGCGACGTACCGGGATTCGCGCGGGGCTCGGCGAGCAGACGAGCGACCAGGTGGCGGTTCGATCTGCCTGGTCCCGGCGCTGTTTCGGCGCGAATCGGTGTGGGCGCAGGAGCCGGCTGGCTGTCGCCATGGCGGAGGGCCGGCCAGAAACGCCAATGTTGTGCCTTCGGCGGCCGCGGCGCGGTGGTTTGCGTTCGGGACCGCGATGCCGGAGCCGCGACAGGCGAGCCTGAAGCCGGCTGCGGGATATTCCGACCGGCCCGGAAGTCGCCAAGGCTCGGCACCGCGCCGAAATCGGCCCGGCAGATCGCCGCGAAATTCTCCGCGGTCTGGTGCAGCGCGGCATGTTGCTGGAGTAAGCCGAACAATTCGGAGCGGTCGGGATCGACAAAATCCCTGGCGCGAAAGAGGATCGTCTCGCCGCCCTGCCGAAACCGCCGATGCAGCGACGGCACCGCGATCAGCGCGGCGAGGCTCAGATCGACCGCGATCAACGAGAACCGGTCGATGGCCGGGCCGAAATGCGCCGGGGCGCGGCTTGGGTGCTGAAAATGCTTGTGCCCGGTCTCGCTGCCGAACGCAGCCGGCATGCCCGGCACGAACACCCCGTCATAATCGACCAGCTTCAGCCCCGCCGCCGAGATTATGACGTTGCCGGTCTGGATGTCGCCATGCGCGATACCGTACTTTTCGAGGAAGGCGGCGAGCGCGGCGAACTGCTCGCGCAATTTTTCGAGGGCGCGCCGGTCGCCGCTGTTGCGGTCGAGCCAGACGCCGAGCGGGTCGCCCTCGGCCCAGTCCATCTTGAGGACCGGATAGAAGCCGCCGCGGATCTTGATGCCGTCGGCGAGATAATCGAAACCGACGAAGTACGGGCTTCGCAGCGCTGTTACCGCGCGGGCGATCGCCGCATATTTGTGCTGTGCCGCCGGAATCTCGCGGTGAAAGCAGCGCACCGCCAGCTTGCGCCCCTTCGCCTTGGCGCCCGTCATCATCGGATAAGTCAGCGCGAAACCGCCCGACAGCGCGACCGGCAGCCCAAGCGCGTTGAGCTTGACCTGGCCTTGCCGCAGCTCGGGGTCGCGGAACGCGGTCGAGGGGTGTTGCACCGCCTCGTTGTATTCGACGATTTGCGGGTAGGGCGTCAGCGGCTGCATTCCCGACCCCTATTCCCCCGACCTATCCCCAGGCGACCAATCCCAATACGCGAGCAATGTCGTGTCGTCGCGGCGCATCCGGCCCGCCATGCGCTCCTCCTCGACAAGGCGCGCGAAGGCGCGCCGCGATGCGACAGCGCGCAACAGCGCGATCGGCGAGGAATCTCGCTCGCGCTCGGTCAGGATCCAGCGACCCAGCGCATCGGTGACGCAGAGCAGCGCCGGATCGACGAGCGGCCCCAGATCCCATTCCCGCGACAGTTCGGAGGCGCGCTCGGGGTCTTTGAGAAACGCGTTTTCGGATGTGTTGGTCGACAGCAGCTGGGGGTCGGCGTCGAACTGCTCCGGCGCCTGGTAGGGGAAGGAATCGACGATGCGGTCGCCGTCGCAGAGCAGGGCCAGGCTGTCGCCGATCGCCAGCAGCCCGATCCGCCCGCCGCCCCGATCCGTCACTCCGATCAGCGAGGCAAAGCTGCCGCGATCGAAGGCGGCCTGCTGCATCCAGGGAAGGCTGTCGCGATCGTGCAGTGTGGCATAGGCGGCGATCGCCTCGGCCAGCCACGATTCGTCGAAATGCGGGTGTTGCGCGAAGCGCCGCACCAGTAGGCGCGACCACGCCGCCGAATCGAACGACACTGAGGCGCCATCGCTGACCGCCCCGGCGCCCTTGTGCGAATGCTGCCACGCATCCTCGTTGGTCTCTCCCGGCCGTTTCGCAATGGTAAAGGCGCGCGGTCGGGCGAAAAGCTGCGGCGCCGCCGTGGGCTCTACCAGCACAGATCGGAACTGGCAAAGAGGGCGCCGGGTGACCCCCACCCCAACCCTCCCCCGCTTGCGGGGGAGGGAGTTCGCCGTGCTCTGAAAGACCCTCCCCCGCAAGCGGGGGAGGGAGGGACCCGCGCCGCGAGGCGTGGGAGGGTGGGGGTTGACACCGCGGAACCTAGCGGTCTGCGACCATGCGCGGGCGCGTGCCGATATCGAAGAAATCGACGATCAGCTTCGGATCGGCGTTGAAGATGAAGCCGCGCGAGCCCGACGCGATCGAATACCCCTTGTCGCCGGCGATCTTGGCCAGATGCGGCGGCAGCGCGCTCGACATGCGGTACAGCATCCGCGCGTAATCGTCGACGAGACCGTCATCGCCGCCGGGGAAGATGATTTCGCGCCCGCCCTTGGTCGTGACGTGAAGGTTGAACAAAAGGCTTTGCCCGTCGGCAGTGTGCAGTTGGTGCAGCGCGTCGGCGACATCTTCGGGGTTGCCGTCGGTCGCCTCCCCGTCGGTCACGTGCAGGATTGTCGGCGGATAGCAATCGGGGTGCGCATCGCACCATTCGGCCATCAGCTCGGCCGCCCGGGTCAGCGCCGCCCGCATCGGCGTGCCGCCCTCGTTGCGGGGCTCGAACCAGACCGGGAATTTGGTCTTCTGCTCGACGATGCCGCCGGCGCCGTCATCGACCGCGCGGACCCGTTCCTCGACGCGCAGCGGCGATTCGGCAAGCGCCGAAATCGGGTGCATCGCGCCTGATTCCAGAGCGCCGCCCAGGCCGTTCGCGACGCCCGCCCCACTATAGCCGATCACGCCGACATCGAAATAATTGCGGATTCCGTCGGCTTTCGAGCAGTTGGTGACCAGCGTGTAGACGGTCTTGTTCAGGACGTCGGCGACGAATTCCGACTTCATCCGGCCCCCTTCGGGACGCTCGTCCATCGAGCCGGATTGATCGATCACGAATAGAAAAGCGGTTCGGTTGTCGCGGCTGATCTCGGCGGAATACGGCATATCGCGCACCCATTCGGCAAAGGCACTCTGCCGCGGTGAACGAGAACCGCTCCGGCCCGGTTCCGGTCGGCCCTCGCTCAATACAAATGGCAGGCGACGACGTGGCCCGGGGCCATCTCCTTGGCGATCGGAGTCTTGACCGCGCAATGCGCCATCGCCTTTGGGCAACGCGTATGGAAATGGCAGCCGGACGGCGGATGGATCGGGTTCGGCACATCGCCCTGCAACATGATGCGCCCGCGCTTTGCTGCCGGGTCCGGGATCGGCACGGCCGACAGCAGCGCCTGGGTATAGGGATGCAGCGGCGCGTTGTAGAGGTCCTCGGCCGCCGCCGTCTCGACGATGCGGCCCAGATACATGACCGCGACGCGCGTGCTGATATGCTCGACCACCGACAAATCGTGCGCGATGAACAGATAGGAAAGACCGAACTGCTGCTGCAGATCCTCGAGCAGGTTGATGACCTGCGCCTGAATCGACACATCGAGCGCCGATACCGGCTCGTCGCAGACGATCAGCTTCGGCGATACCGCGAGGGCGCGGGCAATCCCGATCCGTTGCCGCTGGCCGCCGGAGAATTCATGCGGATAGCGCCGCATGTGGTCGGCGTTGAGGCCGACGGTTTCGAGCAGTTCGACCACCCGCTCCTCGAATTCCCGGCCGCTCTTGGTGAGATTGTGGATGATCAGCGCCTCGCCGACGATCGCGCCGACCGGCAGGCGCGGGTTGAGCGAGGCGTAGGGATCTTGAAAGATGATCTGCATGTCGCGGCACAGCGCCCTGAGCTCCCTGCCGGAAAGCGCCGTGACGCTCTTGCCCGCGAACCATACCTCGCCGGATGTCGGCTCGATCAGCCGCAGGATGCAGCGCCCAGTCGTGGATTTGCCGCAGCCCGACTCGCCGACCAGACCCAACGTTTCGCCGGGACCGATCGTGAAGCTGACCCCATCGACCGCGTGCACCCGTTCGACCGCGCGCGACAGCAGCCCGCGCTTGATCGGAAAATACTTGACGAGGTCTTTGACCCGCAGCAGCTCCTTGGTTGGCGCGACGTCCCCGGCGTCATCCGAGGCGGCGCTCCCGGCGGCGTTCATAGCACGCAGGCGACCTTATGGCCGGGCGCAACCTCGCGAAGCGGCGGAATCGCGGCCGTGCATTCTGCTCTGACAAACTCGCAGCGCGGCGCGAAGCGACATCCCGGGGGCGGGTCCAGCAGGCTCGGCACGACCCCGGCGATCGCCGCCAAACGGGTCTTGCGGCCGGCTCGGTCGACACGCGGGATCGAGCGGATCAACCCCTGCGTGTAAGGATGCCGGGGCCGGCTGAAGAGTTCGGCGACGGACGCCTCCTCGACGACCTTGCCGGCGTACATGACCGCCACCCGCTGCGCCACTTCGGCGACGACCCCCATCGCATGGGTGATCAGCATGACCGCCATCCCCAGGCGCGCCTTCATCTCGGCGAGCAATTCGAGGATCTGGGCCTGAATGGTCACATCCAGCGCGGTGGTCGGCTCGTCGGCGATCAGCAGCTTGGGATTGCATGACAAGGCCATCGCGATCATCACGCGCTGACGCATGCCGCCGGAAAACTGGTGCGGGTAATCGCGCACCCGCCGTTCGGGGTTCGGGATGTTCACCAGCCGGAGCATCTCTATGGCGCGTTCCAGGGCTCCCCGGCGGCCCAGCCCCTCATGCTCCCGGATTGTCTCCGCGATCTGCTCGCCGACATTGTAGACCGGGTTGAGCGAGGTCATCGGCTCCTGAAAGACGATGCCGATTTCCTTGCTGCGGATGCGGCGCATCTCCCCGGTTCCGAGCGGCACCAGATCGCGGCCTTGCCACAGGATCTGGCCGGCGACGATGCGGGCCGGCGGCATCGCGATCAGCTTGAGCACGGAGAGCGCGGTGACGGTCTTGCCGCACCCGGATTCGCCGACGATCCCGAGCGTCTCGCCGGCATGAACGGTCAGATCGACGCCATCGACCGCACGGACCATGCCGTCATCGGTGGCGAAATGCACCTTCAGGCCGCGGATTTCCAGCAGAGGCTCGCGGCCGGGCGTCGCCACGTCACATCACTCTGCGCGGGTCGAGAGCATCCCGCAGACCGTCGCCGACATAGTTGATCGACAGCACCGCGAGAAAAATCGCGCCGCCGGCGAACAAGGCCCAATGCGGGGCGATGTCGAGATAATCCTTGGCATCGTACAGAATGCGTCCCCAGGTCGGGATATCGGGCGGAAAGCCAAGGCCGAGAAACGACAGCGTCGACTCGGCGATGATCGCGGCGGCCACATCGATGGTGCCCGCGACGATAACCGGGCCGAGCGCATTGGGCAGGATGTGCCGCACCACCTGGCGCCATTTCGTCGCGCCGAGCGCGCGTGCGGCCTCGACGAACTCCTTCTCGCGCAACGACAAGAATTGCGCTCGGACCAGCCGCGCCACCTGCATCCACCGCAACCCGCCGATCACCGCGACGATCAGGATGAACACCCCGAGTTGCGGCCCGACCACGGCCTTCAGCGCATCGCGGAACAGATAGATGATCAGCAACAGCAGCGGCAGGGCCGGCAGCGACAGGAAGAGGTCGGTCAGCCACATCAGGGCCAGATCGACGCTGCCGCGGGACATCCCCGCGATCGCTCCGACGATCGTGCCGACAATGACCGCGACCGCCATCGCGGCGAGGCCCACCGCTAGAGATATGCGGCCGCCATACAGCATGCGGGCGAGCAGATCCTGGCCAAGATCGTCGGTGCCGAGCGGATGCGCCCAGGATGGCCCCGCCTGCATTTTGCTGAAATCGATGTCGTTGATCGGCACCTGCCAGACCAGCGGACCGAACGCCACCGCCAACAGCATGACCGCCAGGATCGCCGCGCCGGCGACGGCGAGCCGATGCCGGCGAAATCGGCGCCAGGTCTCCCAGGTCGGGGATGCGTAGCCCGCGCGCCGGCCCACGGCCAGCGGTCGAGGATCAGCGGTAGGCGATACGAGGGTCGAGCCAGCCATAAAGGATGTCGGCAATCAGGTTGAAAAGGAGCACAAGACAGGCGAGGACGAACGTCACCGCCATGATAACAGGTGTGTCGTTGGCGAGCATCGAACTGATCAGCAGCGATCCGATGCCCGGTATGCGGAAGATTTGCTCGGTCACGATAGCGCCGCCGAACACCGCGGGCATCTGCAGCGCAACCAAGGTCACCACCGGGGTCAAGGCGTTGCGCACGACATGCTTGATGATGACGACGCGCTCGGCGAGCCCCTTGGCGCGGGCGGTCGTGACATAGTCGAGCCGGATCACGTCGAGAACCGCCGAACGCACAAAGCGCGTCCACGAGGCGGCCTGGAACAGCCCGAGCACCGCGACCGGCATCGCCGCCTGGCGTGCGCCCTCCCAATACCAGCGCCAGCCGGTGACGCCGAGATCGGCGCGATAGACGAACGGAAGCCAATCGAGCGTGATGCTGAACAACAGGATGAACAGCAGCCCGGTGAAGAATGTCGGCAATGAAAAGCCGATAAACGCCAGCGTGTTGGCAATTTGATCGAAGACCGAATACGGCCGCGTCGCCGACAGGACGCCGACCGGCAAGGCTACCGCCAAGGCGAGGATCTGCGACGAGCCGATCACCAGCAGCGTCGTCGGCAGGCGCTGCAGGATCAGGGTGCTGACATCCATCCGGCTGACAAACGAAAAACCCCAATCGCCCTGCAGCATTGCCATCAGCCAGCGCAAGTAACGCAGCATGATCGGATCATCGAGGCCGAATTTGGTGCGCAGCGACGCCGCGACTGCAGGCGGCACGTTGGGATTGCTCGCCAGTTCCTCGAACGGATCGCCGGGCGCCAGCGCGAGCACGCTAAACAGCACGATGCTGATGCCGAGGAGGCTGGGGACCGCGATCGCCAGCCTTCTGAGAAGATACCGGCTCATCGCCCCCGCCCGGCCGTCACAACCTCGTCCGGCCGCGTTCGGCTAGGCCTCGCGGTGCCAATCCTTGAGGTTCCAGAAATCGTTGTCCCAGCCGCTCAGCAGCACCCGGAGCTTCTTTGATATTGCCGCCACGCGAGGCCGGTACACGTCCGGGATCACACCCGGATCGCCGACCAGCAGATCGTTCATCTTGATGAACAGCGCCGCGCGTTTAACCGGATCGAGTTCGCCCTGCGAGGCTTTGAATGCCGCGTCATATTCCTCGTTTTGCCAGCGCGGCACGTTGCGCCCCTGCCATTTGTTCGCTTTGGAGGCGGCCTCCCACGACACGAACTGCCGCATGAAATCCTCCGGATCGGGGGCTCCCATCGTCGTCGTGTACATCTGCATGTCGGCGTAGAAATGGCGAAACGTATCGGGGTTGGCCACGTCGGAGGAAAAAAACACCGAGCCGGTTATCGATTTCAACTCCATCTCGATGCCGGCCTTCTGGCAGGCCTGCTTGATGATCGCCTGGTTCTTTTGGCGCGGCGCGTTGGTCGAGGTCTGGAACAGAAGCTTAAGCTGCTTGCCGTCCTTAGCGCGGATGCCGTCGTGCCCGCGTTTCCAACCGGCATCATCCAGGATTTTGTTCGCTTTCTCGACGCTGAACTCCCATTTCGTATTCGGCGACGCGTAACGCTTCGGGTTGTTGATGAAGTTCCCGGTCGCGACGCCGGTGCGGCCGTAGATATGCGCCTCCACCGAGGCGCGGTCGACCAGGAGCTTCATTGCCTGGCGAACCGCCGGATCGCTGAACAGCGGATGCTTGGTTTTCAGGCTCGAGCGCTCCCCATCGATCTCGATCCCCGGATCGGTGCTGTTCAGCAGGATCTGCTCGATATTGCCGCCCGCGGTAATCTCGATGCGGCCGTGGGCATCGGCGCCCGTTTCGAGCTTCGTCAGGATCTGGTCCTCGACCTGCATGTTCCAGGCGAAATCGAATTCGCCGGTCTGGATCACGGCGCGCGCCGCCGACACGGCGTCGCCGCCGCCCTTCATTTCGATGGCGTCGAAATAGGGCCGGTTGGGCTCATGGTAGTTGGGGTTGCGCTCGCCCCTGACCATATCGCTCGGCTTGAAGTCGACGAAGCGGTAGGGTCCGGTTCCGACCGGCTTCAGGTTGGTCGGAGAGTCGCGCGACTTGTCGCCCTTGAAGGCCTCGAACAGGTGCTTGGGAACGATCATGCCGCGCTGGCCGACAAAGGCATCGGCCCAGAACGGCGTCGGCTTTCCGAACCGGACCTGCACCGTGAATCGATCGACCTTCTCGACCTTTACGTCCTTGTAGCTGCCGATCGTCGTCGCGGAGGTGGCCGGATCGGCGGCATATTCCCAGTTGAACACAACATCGTCGGCGGTGAACGGCTTGCCGTCGTGCCACTGCACGTTCTGCTTCAGCTTCCAGATCACCGACATACCGTCGCGCGCGATCCCGCCATTCTCGATATCCGGGATCTCGGCCGCCAGCATCGGTATAAGGTTGCCGTCGGGATCCCACGCCGCGAGCGGCTCATAGAAGATCCGCGACCCTTCCTGATCCTTGGTGCCGACCGCGAAATGCGGGTTGAGCAACGTCGCGCCCTGCCAGAACAGCGTCTTGAGCGTGCCGCCGCCGCCGGCCTTTGTCGGCTTATAGGCAAATGTCGCCGGCGCGGCCGCCACCCCGGCATGCGTCAGCAAGAGGCTGGCATAGGGCGCCGTCAGACCCAGGCCGATCATCCGGCGCATAAAGGTGCGACGAGACACCTGGCCCGCCTTCACCGCGCCAATCAGGCCGCGCAATTGTTGCTGGTCCATCTTGTTACCCCTTTTGGGCCAAAGCGCGCTGTCCCGCCGATAATTCTGCGAATGGTATGCCAAGGACGAGCCGATGCCAAAGCAAGATGCTGCCGGCTCGATCGACGCCACGAGGTGATTGTTGCTGCCGTGAAACACCGGCCGGGCGTTCGCGACTGCAGGCTGGCGTTCGGAGCGCGGCGCCGCCGGGCCTCGCTCCGACGTCCGGCGCGCACTATGGCGTGAACCAACAGCGTCGCAATGCGCCTTCCGACGAACGGTACAGGACCGCCCACTTGTTCGCGGCCGGCGACCAGAAAACTTCCGCGCCGCTACTTTGGTCGGTGACCTTCTTGCTCGTTCCCACATTCAGAACGCTGCCAGGAGCGGCAACCGGGATGGTGTAGGAACCGGCGCTCGTGCCCGACCGAACGAGGTAATGCAGCACGACCGAATTCCTGTCGGTCTCGACGCGGTAGTGGGTGTTTCCCGGTACCGAGACCCGTCGGATCAGCCGCAAGCCGCCGCCGCCGCCGGGTTGTTCCCACACGTCCACTGCATTCGCTCCCCTGTTCGAGAACAGGATCGTCGCCCCGGTCAGCGGGTGCCGCGCCGCGGCCATCGATACCGGCGAGACCCGGCCTACCCCGGCGAGAACTTGAAATGAGTTCGGGACGAAACCGCCGGCGCCATCGATCTGCGCTTCGTAAAGATTGCAGGAATAAAGCCCCTTGCACGCGCTGATATAGATATAGCCGTCAGTCGGACTTTGGGTCGCGGCCGAGACCGTAAGACCCTTCGGCGCCAGCACGGCTGTGACATCGGTCGTAACACCCTCGCTAAGGGAGCCGTAACATATGCTGGCGCAGTCGCCCCGCAATTGCCCGTGGGTGTGCTGCCCCAGCGGTATGGGGGGGGCGGGATACGCGCCTTCGCTCGTCGCCGGAAGCCGCGGAGGGGTGTTGGTGATCACGTCTCCGTGAACATCCAAATTGAACGCATTCCATCCCTTTGGGGTAGCGGATCGAAAAACGGCATGAACGCCGCCAGGTCCTGCGTAAACGATACCGAGTTCTCCCGAGGGTTTCTGGACGAACTCGGGCCCGTTGATAATTTTTTGTCCATAAAAATCATTCGCGACGGTGGCGAGCGATCCGGGCATGACCTGGCCCGTTATACCATCGACCCTGGCGGCGACCACCTGGGATGCACCATCCTTGACATTGGATATAAAGATCAGGTTTTCCTCGGGATCCTGCGGGTCGACCCTGATCTCGAAATCTCCCTGGACCCCCACCAGCACCGACGATGGATCGGCGTTGACGCATTCTTGTGCCTTCGCCGGCGCAACGGCGAGCGCGCCGATCGCGAGGAATGCCGGAATGATATGATTCATGTGAGGTCTCCTGGTCGATCGGCTGCCGCTTATAGTTGAGCCGAATTATGGTTGGGCCGAAAACTTGTCGCTCTGATTGGCGATTGTGCTCTGGTGGAAAGCCCTTCGAGGATACTCCGATACAGGCCTAAGGCATGTGCCATGGCTAGTACTAAACGCTGGTGATCCTGGTCATCGATGCCGCCATCGGGCGTAATGGCGGGGGGTGAGAGGGGCGGCAGCATTCCGCTGGCAAGTATGGCGGCGATGATCTCGTTGTCGGCCATGTCAACACTCCTGGGTATCGTGAACGAACATTGGATTTTTGTAGGGGGTTTTTTGCTCATCCGCGATTTACCATCGAAACACGTGACCGCTCCGACAGGTGCGTCGTCTTACCGAAATCGCCGCGATTATGGTATGCGTCTCATTTCCGGCTTTAAGCCCAATGGTCATAACGCTGTCCCTTGCGTTGCTCGGCATTGGGGAGCCTGGGCAGGCGCGGTCATCGATGTGGCAACGCGCGCCATTCCCAGGTCCAATGGCGGAGGCAGCATCGCAAAGCGCTGTCAGCGGGTCGTGAGCGGCCGGCAAGCAGCCAATGAAAAGGGCGTGAAAAATGCCGTGCCGCGTCGCTTTAAAAGAGCAGCACCCCGCCGGGAGCCCCTTCGGCCAGATAGAAGCGATGCAGCAGTTCCGCGCGCTGCCGCGGCTTCAAAAACGTAATCGGGAAGCTTTGCAGATCGGCGACGAGGCGCTCGACGCGGGCGCGGCTGAAGGTTCGCGGCGAGGCGATACCCTCGCCGCGCGCGACGTCGATGATCATCTCTTCCAGGATCGCGCTGACGCGCGGCGTCGTGCCCAGGGCGACCGAGTCGTAGGCGTAGATAGGCCCGCGAAACGAGGCGCTCTCGTACGACACCATCACTTCATTGACGACGCTTTGGGCGAAGCCGGGCTCGCCGGCTTCGATTTTTGCCCTGACCTTGTCGTGATAGTCGTGGATTGCAAACGGATCGAACGACACGCGCTCTCTCCTTAACACTCGATCACTTGCGCCGAGCCCGCGCGGGAGCGGCAGCACCTCGCCGCTGGGCGCGACGCACGGAAGCGGGGGTCCTACCGAGCCCGGGGGGCCTATTGCCTCTGATTATATTAGGGGTCGATTCGACGTTTGTAGGACGTTTTGAACGGCAGCCTGCCCTTGCCGAAACGCAGTGGGTGGTTGCCGTCCTCAATCAACTTGAGTTGCGTGACCGGGTCTTGCGAAGATCCCCGCGCAACAATGTCGGCGAGCGCCCTCGTCGCAAGCGGGGCCGCGACGCTGGTGCCGTTCAAGCTCGTCACCGAGCCCGAATAGGTGCCTGCCCCGAGAATTCCCCGAAAGGCGGGGCTCTCCTCGGTAACCGCGGCTATCATCCGTCGCGACGCGGGGCTCGGTCCCAGCCCCGGCGCGGCAAGCCCCGTCCCGCCGCCGGATCGACGCCGGCCGCGCGGGCGCCTCATCGCGGCGGATGAGTAGGCGGCCGGCTCATTGTCGGAGTCCCTATAGCCGGCGACGAGAAGGGTGCCCTCGCCGTGGCCGTAGGCGTTCAGAGTACCCTGCATCGAAACGGGTGAGTGCGCCCGTCGACGGCGCGGCTGCCCAGGGCCGGGCCTCTCGTCGCTCCCGTGGTGCGCGCCCGGATCGCCATCCGGGGCCGGCTCGCCGTCCTGACCGGGTTCATCGCTGTCGGTGCGCTCGTCGTTCGCCGGGCGGCCGGCGATCGGATCGTACCGCTCGTATCTCGGCTCATCGAAATAGGGTTGTCTTCCCTTGCCCCGCGCGAACATTCCCGCGTCGTCGCGATGGATCCGTAGGTCGATGTCGATTTGATCGGCCAGGGGACCACCCTCCGCCTTGACCTTTATGCACCATAGCCCGGCAGGCACGAGCGGCTCCGGTTCGCCGTCGTCGGCGGTGGGCCGGATCGCGATCGTGATGCACTCCTGCCACTTCCCTTTGGATATCCACCAGCCCCGATGATAGAGGCGGGCGTGGACGACGTCGTTGAGCTTCCAGTCGAGCGCCGTGTTAAGCGTCGACCACTTTTCCGGCGGCGCGGTGCGCGGCGGCACAAGCGAGACCGCGACCTGCTGCTCTCTTTTGCTGTCGGATTCGGGCAGCCAGATTTGCACGAAGCTCGGAGTCTTGTCGTCCGGCAGCACGCGCCAGGGCAGCGACACCTGCTCTTGAGGCTTGAGTGAAAGGCGGGCGGCCGAACGCAGTTGCAAGCTGTTGCCTGCCGACAGGACCACCGTGCACAGTCCCTTTTGCCTACTATCGCTGCCGCCGCGGTATGTTTCGACGAACTGGGTGATGCGTCGCTCGACATCGCTCTGGCCGTTTTGCGGGCCGGCCATGCTGCCAACGCTGCAGTTGACGATCAGCGGTAAGCGTCGTCCCCCGCCGCGCTCTTTGGAAAGCTTGTCGGCCTTGATCAGAATCCAGTCCAGTGCCCGCTTCAGCGATTGCGGCATCCAGGCGTCGGAACGGTTCTCGGCGACCTGCGTTGGAAGCTGAACCGCGATGATCGGGCGATTAACGAGCTCGTCGTACTCGCTCGACCGCTCTGCCTGCGCTTTCTTGGCCTTCTGCCAGTCGTACCCGGCCGCGGTGTCCAGCACGTGAGTGCCGTGACTGACTGCGGCGCGCAGCGGCTGTCGGCCTTTCCTGCCTGGATCGATCAGGCCGAGCTTGCGGTAGACCCGCTCCTCGTCGTTCGACGCAAGCAACGCGTTGATTTGCGCGCCTGTCCAGTTCCGGGCCAGCAACTCCGTGCCAGGTCCGGTGGTGTCGTGAGGCAACGACAAGTCGAGGAAATGTTCGATCCGCGTTTCGTTCTGATCCTTGCGGAAGCGATGATTGGCGATGCCGATGCCGTCGTCGATGATCGCGACGATAACCGGACCGGGCTGGCCATCCCCCACCTCCGATTGCGGCAGGGAGTGGCTCAGCGGCGTGTGTTGCCCGGTTCCGTCGCCTGGCTCGTGGTCGATCGCGAGCCCGGCGTCGCTGATCTCGATATCGGCGCCATGGTCATCGGCCAGCTTCTTGAGCGCGCCAAACGCCCCCTGGGGAACGAGAATGTCGGCGCCGATTCTTTCCCGTTTCAGCGCAATCGCAAGGCCCAGCGCGGCGTGGCTCGCCGGAGACATTCGCGCGCCCTTGTCGATCAGCGCCTTGAAGGGGAGCCCTGGGTTCGGCTCCGCAAAGGCGTCATGGAGCCCTCGTGCGGTTTCGAGCGACAGCTGCAGCGAGAACCACAACGGCCCATCGGACCGGCAGCCATGGCCCGTTTCGTACAGCCAATGCGTTTCCGGGCGGACGCTGTGTGGAGAACCGCCGAGCGGCGGAGAGCCATCCGGCTGCGCAGGGGCAGTGAAGTCGTTTGTTGCCCATTCATTGGTCATGTCCTGGCTCCTCGCTCGCGTGCCTAGCGCCATTCCCCTTCGGCTTTCGTCCACAGCCAGCCCAGCGGACTGTTCGCATCAGTTGTCCCCGTGTATTTGCCTTTCATTTCGAGGAAATCGCCTACCGGGACGGCGCCGTCCTTCGCTTGTTTCCCGAAGAGGGCGTCGAACATGTCCGGCCAGGGGAAGTCGTTTTCCCCGTAATTTGTGCTGTCGAATACCCAATTTTCGAACTGGGTGCCTTTCGCCAAGGCAATGAAATATCGGCCCAACTGCACGCCCAGCACCATCCCGGCGGCATTGTCGACCGGGAAATGCACCCCGGCCACGACACGGTTCACGGCGATCCTGGCGGCCAGCCGCATGAGGTGCGGTTGCCGGGGGACGAAAAAATGGGAAAGAACCGTTGCAAACATGAACGCCTCGGTCGCGTGCCCGCTCGGAAACGAGCTGTGCCCCGGCGTCTGGATCATCGGCATGACCTGGTCGCTGTATTCGACCGGCCGGCGCGCGGCGAGCGAGTGCTTCATGCGCATCTGAACCGCGACCACAACGCCCTTGAGGGCCGCGATCAGCTCGAGCGTGAAGCGGCTGCGATCGGGATGAAGCCCGCAAACGCTGCCAAAAAAGTTCATGAACTCGCTGACTTGCGCGAGGATCTCGGGCGCCCGGTCGCGCCGTAGATCGGCATAATCAAAGACATGCTGAAGCTGCTTTTTGTCGATAACGTCTTTTGGTGTCGGTCTCACCAGTTTGACGAATGGAGAACCGCCGCCTACCGCGTGCAGTTCGGCTGCTTCTGCTTCGCCAGCCGGAAAAGCGAGCTTCAACGACGACAGGATGTCGAAATGGACCACCTGGCGGCGGACCCAAGGCTCCCAGTCAGACATCTGGTCTTTGCTATTGCGAGTTAGAGGGTCCGGGGCCTTCCCCGGCATCGTCACGGCTCCGACGATGCCGTCGCGCGTGGTGATCATCGCGCCCGAGGAGAATGTCGACCACATCCGGCCGACGGTGTCGCTGGTATCGCTGGTATCGCTGGTATCGCTGGTATCGCTGGTCAGCGTCGCCATCTCATCGTCTCCCTTTTCGCCGCGCCGCAGGATGCGGGCAAACGGCGCGCCGTTTGATCAGCGCTGTGGAGAGAGGATGCGAGCGCGCGATTGCCGCCGCAACCGCCGGAGCCGGGCGAGACTGACGAATTCACGGCGGTTTCACGGGTGAATGATGGTTGATGCCGACGAGTGACCGTCGAGCTTGTATCAGCGCGTTTGCACCTTCCCGCGATCATCGCGCTTTGATAACATGAGTCACCTTTTCTGAGGCTGATCCACCCATGGGCGAAGCGGTAGGTCTGCCGGAACTCCGTATTTCCGTTATCGGCGCGTTCCGGGTTCATGCACATGACGGCGAAGACCTGACGCCGCGCGGCCGCAAGGCGCGGGCGCTTGTCGCAATGCTCGCATTGACGCCGACGCGGCGCCGGTCGCGATCGGCGCTGCAGGACAAATTGTGGAGCGACCGCGGCCCGGAGCAAGGCGCGGCGAGCCTGCGTCAGACGTTGACCGAAATTCGCCGGGCGTTCGGCGAGCGTTACCGGGACTGCCTGATCAGCGATATGCGCGGCGTCGGGCTCGCCGAGGGGCGGGTCGCGGTCGATCTCGACCGGGCCGACCTGTGCGAACTGGCCCAAACGGTCGAATTGCCGCTGCTGCTCGATGACATCGACGTCGCCGACGAGGAATTCGAGCACTGGCTGCGCAACCAGCGCACCGCGTTCGAGCAACGGGTCGCGGCGCTGAAATTGACGATAGCCGCCAGGCCACCGGTGTCAGAGCCCGCCGTCTCCGAGCCGGGCCGGTCGGAGCCGCGAATCGTACAGCGCCTCTCCCCGGCGGCGGCCCGTCCGTGGGTTCGGCTGCTGCCGCCGCTGACCGTCAGCAGCGAGAGCGGATTGTTTCTCTCCCGCCTGGTCGGGGACCGCATCACTCAGGGGCTGTCCGATCAATGGGCGATCGACATCTCCGATGCGGGGAAGGGACCGCAGGGTTTGCAGCTTCGGGTCGACGCGCTGGCGGTGTCGCGGGATGTCGCGGTCAATGTCGTCCTGTTGACCGCCGAGGGCTCGATGCAACTCTGGTCCGGCTCGGAGGCCATCTCGCTCGAATCCGGGTTTGTGGCGGACGCGCCCCGGTTGCAGGCGCTGATCAACCGGTCGGTCGAGGCCGCCGGTCATTACCTAAATCGGATCGGCTCATCGCCCGATGGTGCCCGCGCGTTCACCCAGGCGTTCGACGCGGTGCAGCGCATGTTCAGGCTCGACCTGGCCGAGGTCGATCGCGCCGACGTGCTACTCGGCAGCGCCTACGAATCGGATCCCAAGGGGGTGTACTTGGCGTGGCGCGCTTACGCCCGCATCTTCTATGTCGGTGAGCATATCTATGTCGATCGCCGTCTCGCCGTCGAAGAATCGGAGGAACTGGCCAAGCGAGCGCTCGAGGCCGATCCGCACAACGCGACCGTCCTGGCGCTGGCGTCCTACGTCTACAGCTTCGTCCTCCGCAAATACGCGCTCGGACACGAGCTCGCGGAGTTGAGCGTCAAGTGCAACCCTACGCATCCGCTCGGGCATGCGTTCCTCGGCCGGGCCAAGTCGTATCTCGGCGACCATGAGGCGGGATATCTCGAAACCTGCCGCGGCCGCGAGCTCTCCGGGTTAGCGCCGTACCGCTACATGCTGCACACGCTGTGCGGCATGACCGCGCTGCTCACGGGGCGGTTCGACGAGGCGGTCCGGGCGGCCGAGATCGCCTGCGCGTTGGCCCCGGCCTATCGCCCGCCGCGGCGTTCTCTGGTGCCGCTCTACTTGCAACTCGGCGAGCGCGACAAGGCGCGGGATGCCTTCGAAAAGCTGCGCCTTATCGAGCCGTCCTTCTCGCTCGACGCCATGCGCGAGACTTCCTATCCGAGCACTGGCATTCGCGCGTCCGGTCTCCTGAACTTCTCCGATAGCGATCTTTAGAAAAGAGAGCCGTCGCGGTTCGGCATTCGCCGCCGGGCAACGGGCGAACACCACGGGAACCGGGATCGCGCTGGTGGGATGGGCTCGCGCGCTCGCGACGCCGGCCACTGACGCGCGGCGGGGTCACTCACCGAACGCTCGATGGTTGCTGCGCCAGGAAATGCTGCACGATCTCCCAGCCGGTGGCGCGCCAGACGCCAGGATGCGAGCAGATGTATTCGAGCGCCGAATCGAGAGCGCCGATCCGATGCGGCTGGCCGGTCACGTACGGGTGGACCGCGATCGCCATGACCCGCGGGATGGTTTCGCCCTCGCGGTAGAGCGTGTCGAACTGCCGCCGCAGCATCGCCTCGAATTCGCGCACTGACGCCTTCATCTCGAAATAGGCCGGCACGTCGTTGGTCTGCACCGAATAGGGCAGCGACACGAGCGGCGGGGCGCCGATCTCGAACAAATACGGCTGGTCGTCGTTGACCCAGTCGCAGACATAGCGGATGCCGGCCTCGGCGAGGTAATCGAGCGTGTTCCAGGTCTCGGCCAGGCCGGCGCCGAGCCAGCCGACCGGGCGCGTGCCGGACGCCGCCTCGATGCGGTCGATCGTCGCCCGAATTGCATCGCGCTCCTCTCCGCCGTCCATCTCGGTCAGCCGCAGCGCGTTGGTCTGGTTGTGGCCGATCAGCTCCCAGCCGAGCCGGCCGGCTTCCTCGATGATCTCGGGGTGATGGTCGCAGACCTCGCTGTTCAGCGCAGCGCTGGCGCGGATGCCATGCCGGGTCAGCACCTCCATCAGCCGCCAGATGCCGATGCGGTTGCCATAGTCGCGCACCGCCCAGTTGCGCACATTCGGGATCCTCGCGTGCTCCCGCGGCACGCGCTCGTTGAAATTGTTCGGCATCACGTCGTCGAGGCCGAAGAATTCGATATTGGGATTGACCCACAGCGCCACCCGCGCTCCGCCGGGCCAGGTGAGCTTGGGGCGGCGGGTGATCGGCACATAGGCGAGAGGGCCGTAGCGGCGCGGTATCATCGGAGGCGTCCCGCGCTCACTGCCCGCGCAATTTATACCAGGGATGCGGATTGCCCGGCACCTTGACGCGCAAGGTGTAAACGGAGGTATGCGCGCAGCACAGCAATGTCCGCAGGTCCGGCCCGCCGAACGCAAAGTTCACCGCCTGCTCCGGCCACTTGATGATGCCGACGCGCTTGCCGTCGGGCGCCATCACCCAGATGCCGCCCGGCCCGGTGCAATACACCCGGCCGATGCTGTCGACCTTCAGGCCATCGGGTATGCCCGGTTCGGCGCCTTCGTTCATATCGGCGAAGATGCTGCGCCCGATCATGTTGCCGGCCGCGTCGAGCGTGACCCCGTGGATGTATTGCGACGAGCGCGTGTTCGCCACATACATCGTGCGCTCGTCCGGCGACAGCGCGAGCCCGTTCGGGTATTCGCAATGCGCGAGCACGCTCAGCCCGCCGTCCGGCGCCAAACGATAGACGCAAGCGCCATCCCACAAATTGTTGTCGCCTTCCGGGCCCGGTATCTCGCGCTCGCGATAGGCCCGGCGCTTGTCCGGATCGGTGAAATACAGGCAGCCGTTCGAGTGGCAAATAACATCGTTGGGGCGATTGAAACGCCCGCCTTTGTAGTTGTCGACCAACGATTCCACTTTGCCGTCCGCGCTCATGCGCGTCAGGCGCCGGTCATCGCCCTCGCACACGACCAGGCGGCCCTGCAAGTCGAAGGTCGTGCCGTTGCCGCCGATCGTGTTTCTGACGATTTCCGGCTCTTTCCCTGGTGTCAGGCGAAACAGCTTATTCTGGCGGATATCGACGAAATACCAATACCCGTCGGGATGCCATGTTGGACCTTCGGTAAAAATAAAGCCGGTGGCGAGGCGATCCGCTTCGGTGGTTTCGAGCACTTCCGGCAGGTAATTGGCGGCGGGCATCTTGCACTCCTCGCGTCACCCCGGAAGGGGCTTTCCGCAAAACTGTTGTCATTCCGGGGCCGCCCGAAGGGCGGAACCCGGAATCCATGAACACCGGCCTCTGGAATATGGATTCCGGGTTCGCCGCGCCGCGGCGCCCCGGAATGACAGACTTTGGGGGCTGTGACTACTCTGCTGCCATCATCCGCAACTCCTCCGCCGCGGACAGGATCGGGAGGCCCTCGATCGACCGGGAGGGCTTCCCGTCGATGCCGACAAGCGGCTCGCCGACCAGGGTAATCCGATAGAGCTGGCGGTCGAAGTCGGATTGAAAGATGTCGGTCGGCGCGAGGTGCGAGGTCGAGCGATTGTCCCAGAACGCGATGTCGCCCTCGTTCCACTTGAAGCGCACCGTGTATTCGGGACGCGTGACATGCTCCCAGATCATCTCGAGCATCTTCTGGCTTTCGCGCGGGCTCAGCCCGACGATCTCTTTAACATAGGACGGGCTGACGAAGAGGACACGTTCCCCGGTCTCGGCATGGACGGTTATAAGCGGATGTTCGCTCGCCAAGGCGCGGCGCTTGATGCGTTCGTTGTACTCGCTTCCCGCCTTGGGGTTTTCACGCGGCACATATTTGTGAATGGCGCGCAGCCCGTCGACAAACCCGCGCATGGTCGGCGACAGCCCGGTGTAAGCAGCGGCAAGATTGGTCCAGAACGTGTCCCCGCCATAAGGCGGTATCGTCACGCCGCGCAGGATCGAGGCGCAGGGCGGGTTGACCGCCGCGGTGATGTCGGTGTGCCAGCCCGACCACGGCGTCACCATCATCGCCGTGCGGTTCTCGTTGGCGGTCCGGTTCTTGGCGACCGAGTAGATTTCGGGGTAGCCCTCGACATGGCCGAACACGGCATGGCCGATCGTCGGCTCTCCAAACTGGCGCGCCATCGCCACGTGCCGCGCATGATCGAGATGCTGGCCCCGAAAGAAAATCACCTTCCACTTCAGGAAGGCCTCCCGCACCTGCCTCAATTGATCCGGCGGCAAGGGCTCGGTGAGGTCGACGCCCCGGATTTCCGCGCCGATATGAAGGGTGAGGGGTATTACTTCGATGGCCGGACGCGTGTTGGCGCCGACGCTCTGCCGAGGGGACGACACCATTTGCTGCTTCCTCCGCCTGCTATTGAATTGACCGTGAACCGCCGCACATCGGCTGTCAATGCCGTCCAACCGGCCGTGGAACCGGCCGGACACAGGTCAATCCCTTGGCCCGTGGGTCGCGTTGCCGATATGGTTAGCTTTGTCTTTGGGACCCTTCGATGACCGTACGCCCTGACCCCGACGCGCTCGACAGGCTCAAGACGCGCATCCAGGGTTTGCGGGCCAAGACCACCGACAACGGCTGCACGGAGGCCGAAGCCCTGTTGGCCGCCGCCAAGGTGGCCGAGCTGCTCGACCGATACGATCTTTCGCTGACCGATGTTGAAATCCGCGATGCGCCGTGCGAGCGGCGCGAGTATGAGACCTACCGCAAGAAGCGCATTCCGCTGGATGACTGCATCGGCGCCATCGCGAATTTCTGCGATTGCCGTGTCTGGCGCGAGAAGGACCCGACCGGCGAGGCCCGTTATGTATTCTTCGGTCTGCGCTCCGATATCGAGGTCGCGCACTATCTGACCGGGTTGATCGATAACGCCGTGCGATCCGAGCTCGGCCGCTATAAGATTTCGCTCGGCTATCGGCGTTTCCGGCATCAGGATCGGCATGTGGCGAATTCATCCTTCAATTTGGGCATGGTCGCGTCCATCGCGGACAAGCTGACGGCGATGAAGGGAGAGCGCGACGCCGTGAAAAATGGCACCGGGCGCGATCTCGTCGTCCTCAAAGCCTCGGTCGTCGATGCCGAGCTTGAGAAGCTCGATTTGAAGCTGCGGACGGTGCGCCGCGCGACGCGGCTGGTGGCGCCGTCGGCTTACGAAGCCGGCGGGGCGGCGGGCGCGTCGTTGGCGATCAATCCCGCAATCGGCGGGACTCAAGCCAGCAAATGATTGGAACTCCCCTTAACTCGCGCAGGAAGCGGCCGTGAACACCAGAGACAGAGATTTCCGCCCGAACCGCCGCCGTAGTTTCGACGACGACAACTACGAACAGCCCAAGCGTAATTTCGGATTTGCCCCACCGGGCGGTCCCCAGTTCGAAACGCCGGCCGGTCCCTCCGTCCGAGCCACCGTCAAGTGGTACAATCCCGAGAAGGGGTTCGGCTTCGTGCAGCTCGCGGATGGTTCCGGGGATGCCTTCCTGCATGTCAGCGTGGCGGAGCGCAGCGGCCACGGCAGCGTGCCGCCGGGCGCGACGCTCGAAGTGCGCACCAGCCCCGGACCCAAGGGGCCGCAGGTGACCGAGATTATCAGCCTCGATGCCAGCACTGCGGCGCAAGAGCCGCCTCGGCGTCCGCGGCCGGAGCGACCGGCCTATCCGTCGGGCGACCGCGCCACCGTCGAAGAGTTGGGCACGGTGAAGTGGTACAATGCCAACAAAGGCTTTGGCTTTATCGCTCCGGATCACGGGGGAAAAGATATCTTCGTGCACGCCTCGGCACTGGAGCGTGCCGGCATCATGGGCCTGGCGGAAGGACAGCGCGTCGCCGTCGACGTAGCCCAAGGTCAGAAGGGACCCGAAGCCGTCGGCCTGCGGCTTGCCTGAACCGGAGGTTCGGTAGCGGCCATCCGCTGGTCTCTGCTCCGGGCGGCGTTCCGCCCGGGTACGGTCGTGCCGATTGAGGCGTTGGCAGGATGCAGAGAGTTCTATAAGAACCAAGGAACGGGAGCCAACACGGGAACAAGGGCTGGGCCAGTGCTGGCCCCGTGCCGGCGTTCGGTTGGGCCACGCATGCACAAACCAGCCAGGCATTTGGCGGAGAATAACAGCCATGAGTAAAGCGCGAACCCGCCTCTCCAGCACGGCCGAACGAGCCAACCGGCGCAAGGCCAAGCTCCAGGCGAAACGGCGCCGTCAACGCGCACGGGCGACCTCGTAGCGCGCCACGAACCGGGCGTTTGCTCCGCCAAATCAGCGTCGCTGGCCTTAACTCGCTCGACGTCGCGGGCATGAAGATCGGCGCGGGCGCTCTCTCATTACGGCCTGCCGCCGCGAATTCGGCCGCGGCCGCGGCGACATCGGGCCAGCAGGGGCGGGTGATCGCTTATTGGCTCTTGTGTTGCTGCGGCATGATCTTCGTGATGGTGGCGATCGGCGGCATTACCCGGCTGACCCGCTCCGGTCTGTCGATCACCGAATGGCAGCCGGTGAGCGGCATCCTGCCGCCGCTGTCGGCCGCCGGCTGGGCCGCCGAATTCGAGAAATACCAGCAGATCGCGCAATACCGGCTGCTCAATTACGGAATGAGCCTCGCCGAGTTCAAAACCATCTATCTGTGGGAGTATCTGCATCGGCTGTGGGGCCGGCTGATCGGCGTCGCTTATGCCCTGCCGTTCATCTACTTACTGCTTCGGCGTCAAATGCCTCGCCGCCTGGTCGTGCCGCTGTCGGGTATTTTCCTGCTCGGCTTCGCGCAGGGCGCGCTCGGCTGGTACATGGTCAAGAGCGGCCTGGCCGACCGGGTCTCGGTCAGCCAGTACCGGCTCGTCGCCCATCTCGTGCTGGCGCTGGCGATCTACGCGGCGACGTTGTGGATCGCGCTGGGCTTTTTCGAGCGCAATTTTCCCGGGTGCCCAGCGCAACACCCCCACCCTAACCCTCCCCCGCTTGCGGGGGAGGGAACAAAGCAGGCGGCCCCAGAGAACCCTCCCCCCCGAGCGGGGGAGGGCAGGGTGGGGGTAGCGGGCGGCTGGCGTCGTGCGGCGGAGGCGATCCTCATTCTCGTCGCGCTGACGATCGTCGCCGGCGGCTTTGTCGCGGGCATGAATGCCGGCCACACCTACAACAATTTCCCGCTGATGGATGGCCGCGTCGTGCCGGCCGGCTACGCCCAGCTGCAGCCCTTCATCCTGAACTGGTTCGAGAACGTCGCGGCGGTGCAGTTCAACCATCGTCTGCTGGCGCTGACGCTTTGCATCGCCGTGCTGCTGCTGTGGCTGGCGGGCTGGCGGGCCGCGTTGCCGCGCTCGGCCGCCTATGCGCTGCACGCCCTGCTGGCCGCGGCGATGCTGCAGTTCGCGCTTGGGGTTGCCACGCTTGTGCTCGTCGTGCCGGTTGCGCTCGGCGTCGCTCACCAGGTCGGCGCGGTCGTGCTGCTGAGCGCCGCGATCGTGCTGCGGCACAGTCTGCGCCGGCCTTAATTGGACCTCGCGAACGGCCGCGCCATATAATCGCGGCAGGCGGCAGGACGCGCGCCTCGCGGCGCCGGAGGTCACGATGGCTAGCAACGATCAGCCTGATATCGAGCGGTGGGTCGCGCTGGCCGCGAAGGAGTTGAAGGGCAAGTCGCCGTCGAGCCTCGACCGGCCGACCCCCGAGGGCATCACGCTGAAGCCGCTCTACACCGAGGCCGATCTCGAACAGATCGCGGCCGCCGGCTTTCCGTGGCGCGAGGCGCTGCCCGGCGTGCCGCCCTATCTGCGCGGCCCGCGCGCGACGATGTACGCCAACCGGCCGTGGACGATCCGCCAATATTCGGGGTTTTCGACCGCCGAGGAATCGAACCGCTTCTACCGCGACAATCTCAAGGCCGGGCAGATGGGGTTGTCGATCGCCTTCGATCTGGCGACGCATCGCGGCTATGACAGCGACCATCCCCGCGTCGTCGGCGATGTCGGCAAGGCCGGGGTCGCGATCGATACCGTCGAGGACATGAAGATCCTGTTCGACGGCATCCCATTGGCCCGCATGAGCGTGTCGATGACGATGAACGGCGCGGTGTTGCCGGTGCTGGCCGGGTTCATCGTCGCCGCCGAGGAGCAGGGCGTGCCGGCGGACAAGCTGCAGGGCACGATCCAGAACGACATCCTGAAGGAGTTCATGGTCCGCAACACCTACATCTATCCGCCCGGACCCTCGATGCGCATCGTCGCGGACATCATCGAGTACACCGCCCGGCATATGCCCAAATTCAACTCGATCTCGATCTCCGGCTATCACATGGAGGAAGCCGGCGCGACCTCGGTTCAGGAATTGGCGTTCACCTTGGCCGACGGGCTCGAATACGTCCGCGCCGCGTTGTCGCGGGGCCTCAAAATCGACGAATTCGCGCCGCGTCTGTCGTTCTTCTTCGGCATCGGCATGAATTTCTTCATGGAGATCGCAAAGTTGCGCGCCGCGCGCCTGTTATGGGCGCGGCTGATGACGCCGTTCGCGCCGCTTGACCCGGCGAGCCTCGCGCTGCGCACCCATTGCCAGACCTCGGGGGTCAGCCTCACCGCGCAGGACCCGCACAACAACATCATCCGCACGACGATCGAGGCGATGGCGGCGGTACTCGGCGGCACCCAATCGCTGCACACCAATTCGTTCGACGAGGCGCTCGCGCTGCCGACGCCGTTCTCGGCCCGGATCGCGCGCAACACCCAGCTGATCCTGGCCGAGGAGAGCGGCGTGCCCCAAATCGTCGACCCGCTCGGCGGCAGCTATTACGTCGAGAGCCTGACCCATGCGATCGCCGAGGCCGCGATGCGCCTCATTGACGAGGTCGAGGCGTTGGGCGGCATGACGAAGGCGGTCGAGAGCGGCATGCCCAAACTGCGCATCGAAGAATCGGCGGCGCGGCGCCAGGCGGCGATCGACCGGGGCGAAGCGGTCATCGTCGGGGTCAACAAATACCGCTCGGACGATTCCACCCAGATCGACATTCTCGATGTCGACAACGACGCCGTTCGCTCGGCCCAGATCGCGCGGCTCATCGAGGTGCGCGCGCGGCGCGACCCGGCCCGCGTTCACGAGACCCTCGCGGCGCTGACCGAGGCGGCGCGCAGCGGCACGGGCAATCTGCTGGCGCTGTCGATCGCGGCGAGCCGCGCCCGCGCCTCGGTCGGCGAAATCTCCGACGCGCTCGAAACGATCTTCACCCGGCACCGCGCCGCGACCCCGTCGGTCATCGGCATCTATGGCGGCCAGTATCTGGGCGACGAGGGCTTCCAGCGCATCCAGCGCGACGTCGAGATTTTCGCGCGCGAGGAAGGCCGCCGGCCGCGCATGCTGGTCGTCAAATTAGGCCAGGACGGGCACGACCGCGGCGCCCGGGTGATCGCCACCGCCTTCGCCGATATCGGTTTCGACGTCGATATCGGAGCGCTGTTCCAGACCCCGGAGGAGGCCGCCCGCCAGGCGATCGAGAACGATGTCCACGTTGTCGGCGTGTCGAGCCAGGCGGCCGGCCACAAGACGCTGGTCCCCGCCCTGATCGAGGCGCTGAAGCGCGAGGGCGCCGGCGACATCATGGTCGTATGCGGCGGCGTGATCCCGCCGAAAGACTACGATTTCCTGCGCAACGCCGGGGTCAGCGCGATCTTCGGCCCAGGCACCAACATCCCCGCCGCCGCCGCCGAGATTCTGTCCCTGATCCGCCAGCATCGCCTCGCGGCGTAGGACGGCGAAAAGTGAACTGCCGTAACCGCGGGGGTGCTCGGTAGGAGTGTAGGGCGGAACAGCGCAGCGCATTCCGCCGGCTGTCGCCGCAATCGGCAAAGCATTGCTCGACGTTGAGCCCGGGCAATCGGCCGCCCTCGCTGTGGCAATGCCCGTCGCGCCGGTTCTTTGAGGCACCGCTAGTGTGCCGGCGAGGCCGCCGCGGAAATCGGCGGAATGCGCTGCGCTTTTCCGCCCTACGGCTGGCGAACTCCCCACTAACAATTTCTTAATGGGCCATAAATAGACTGGCCAGATCGCGCGGTTGAAGTCGGCGGGGATCAATCTGTAGCGGACTGTACCAAACCAGTTGGTGGCGCTCGATGTTAGGAGATAATGTCCAGGGCGTCGCGCTTATAATACTAGTCGCATGGATCATATTTATTTACTTCGTAGTTGTTCACCTGAGCGGGTTTGTGTCTGTCCGACCGCCGCGTCGTGTTTTCCGCACCCCATTCCGGCCGGAGAAGAACCTGCCCCCCAACCTCACGGATGTTGGGCAGCAACTGCACGCCGTGATGGCGGCTTCATTCCAAAGGCGACGATTGCTCAGCCCTTCGGAATATCAAGCCTTCAAAATCATCGAAGACGAAATAGCGGCAGAGCGCAGGGGTTATCGCGTCTTCGCGCAAACAAGCCTCGGAGAAGTTCTCACATCGCCGAACGAGAATGCGTTTCGCTCGATCAACAGTAAGAGTCTGTCCGGGAACATCATTTGGGATTGCATAGTTTTCGCAACATCAGGCGGATTGATGCCAGGCGCAGGAAGGCGAGCGCCTTGCGGTTGAGATTTTCCCAATCCTTGGCCAGCCTGCGGCAGCGGTTGAGCCAGGCCAGGG
>CAMATN010000007.1 GCA_945861155.1 Rhizobium sp. Q54 | reverse complement strand
AAGCCGGAACCCGGAATCCATATTCCAGAGGCCTGTGTTTATGGATTCCGGGTTCCGGCTTCGCCGGCCCCGGAATGACAAAGGCCGAAGGCGGCTTACCTATTCCAGCAATTCCGGCAGCGCGCGGATGATGCGGTCGGGGCGGATCGGCGAATCCACGGGCAGGCCGACACTGTAGCCGTCATACCAGATCGCGTAGATGCCGAGCCGTTGCGGCGCGACGACCTCCCATTCGAGGTTGTCGCCGACCATCCAGGTCTCATGCGCGCCGACCCCGAGCGATGCAAGCGCATGAACGTAAGCCTGCTCCTCGGGCTTCCCGAAGCCGTGCTCGCCCTCGATCTGGATGTGGTCGAAGCGGTGCTCCAGCGCGAAGCGCACGACTTTGGCGCGCTGCGGCGCGGCGGCGCCATTGGTGACCAGCGCCAGCTTGACGCCGAGCTCCTTGAGCCGGTCGAGCGTCTCGTGCGACCCCGGGAACATGCGCAACTCGGCTTCGTGGATCTCGTTGAACCGGTCGGCGATCGCGTGGCACAGCTCGGGCGGCGGCTGCGCGGGGCCTCCGGCGGCGGCCAGTTCGGCAAAGGCGCTGGCGACGATATGACGCCGCGCGTCGCCGATGCGGTGGCGCCAGTCCTTGTGCCGCGCGGCATCGGCCCAGAGATAGCGCGAGTAGGTCTGGATCGCGACGTTGACCTCGTCCGGCGCATGCGGCGCGAACTGGTCGGCATGGGCGGCGATCACCCGCTGCCACTGGTCCGCCGCCTGGCCGAAAGCGGCCAGGATCGTGTCGTCGAGGTCGAACAGGATCGCGCGGGGCAGCTGGGTCATCCGTTCAGACCGGGCGCAGCCGGGCTGTCGCCGCGCGGTCGACCGCGCCATCCCCGGCGAGCGCGACCCGGTATTCGCGCAGGGCGATGTCGCTGGTGATCAGACCGTCGGCGACATCGGCGGCGACCTGGTCGGGGTCGCGCTCCGCGGGATCGCCGAAGCCGCCGCCGCCCGGCAGTTCGAGCCGGATGAAATCGCCGCCGGAGATGGTCTGACGGCCCTTCGGCCGCACCGGCTTGCCCGAGACCAGCGTCACCCGGCCGGAGGCGCCCACGCCGCCGCCGTCGCGACCGCGCGCCGGGTTGTCGATGCGCTCGAAATTGCACAGCATCGCGACAGCCGTGCCGTCGGCGCCGCCCAGTTCGATGATCTGGCCGAGCCCGCCGCGATACCGGCCAACGCCGCCCGAGCCTTCGCGGAACTCGCGGCGGCGGAACATGACCGGCGCCACCGATTCGGTCGCCTCGATCGGGATCGTGCGCACCCCCGACGGGAAGGCCGTGACGTCGAGCCCGTCCTTGCCGGGCCGCGCGCCGGTGCCGCCGCAATGAAAGATGACCGTGCTGAACGGCGGTGTATCCCCATTCGCACCCGCGCCAAGCTCGTCCTCGACATCGGCCCCGCCATAGATCTGCGGGTTCCACAACGACGACGCGCCCTCGGCCGGGACGCCGCCTTCGATGACCTGGTGCAGGCAGCCGAACACGACATCGGGCAGCATGTGGCCGACCGTGTGGCGGGCCGCGACCGCGCGCGGGCGCTTGACGTTGAGGAGGCACCCCTCGGGGGCGCTTGCGGTGATCGGCGCCAGCGAGCCGGCATTGTTCGGCACTTCGGGCGCGACCAGGCATTTGACGCCGAACGCGGTGTAGGCCAGCGTGTAGTTCATCACGACGTTGATGCCGAAGGCGCTCGCTGGCGACGTACCGGTGTAATCGAGATGGATGTTGTCGGCGCTGATCGTCATCTCGGCGGCCAAGGTCAGCGGGCGTTCGTAGCCGTCCATGTTGACGCTGTTCCTGTATTTGCCGGGCTTCAGCCGTCCGATCGCCTCGATCGTCGCCTGGCGCGAGGTTTCGATGATGTGGTCGCCGAGCCGGTCGAGATTGGCGATGCCGAACTCCTCCATCATGTCGACGAGGCGGCGGCTCCCTTCGTCGTTGCAGGCGGCGAGCGCGTAGACATCGCCCTCGACCTGCAAGGGTTCGCGCACATTGGCCCGGATGATGCGCATCAGATCTTCGTTGATGCGGCCTTCGCGCGCCAGCGCCATCAGCGGGATCGCGAGGCCCTCCTCGAACACCTGGCGGCCGTCCGGCCCCATGCCGAGCCCGCCGATATCGACGACATGCACCGTGCTGGCGAAGAGTCCGATCGGGTATCCGCGCAAAAAGGTCGGGCTGACCACGGTCAGATCATGCAGATGGCCGCAGGTCAGCCACGGGTCGTTGGTGATGTAGTGGTCGCCCGCCTTCATCGTGTCGAGCGGGAAGGCGTCGAGGAAATGCTTGACCGCGGCGGCCATCGAATTGACGTGGCCGGGGGTGCCCGTCACCGCCTGGGCCAGCATGTTGCCGTCGCTGTCGAAGACCCCGGCCGACAGGTCGCCGGCCTCGCGCACCGGCGTTGAGAACGCGGTGCGCATCAGGGTTTGCGCCTGCTCCTCGACGACGGCGATCAGCCGCGACCACATGATCTGCATGTGGATCTGGGAGAGCGTGGTGTTGGGTCTCGTCAGCATCGGTTCGGTCCTCGGGGCGGCTACTCAGCCCATATCGCGCCGGCATAGTAATTTTTCCACGGCCGCGGATGCAACGACGCCCAATTGCTTTCCTATCCCTCTCCCGCATCGCGGGAGAGGGGGGACCCGGCGCGAAGCGACGGGTGGGTGAGGGTTGTTTACGGATTGGACACCCTCACCCGGCTCGCTGCGCTCGCCACCCTCTCCCGCGGTGCGGGAGAGGGTTATCGTCGTTCACCCCGGCTGATACTGGATTTTCGATCCGTCGCTGCCGCGCAGTTCGACTCTGACCAGGCGGTGTTGCTCGTCGTACCAGACATCCTGGCGAAAATCGGTCTTGATCGAATAATGGTGCGCGGTCGTCGCGCGCCCGTGCAGCACCAGTTGCTTCTTGCCGTGGTCGATCACCGAGATCGGCATCACGCTGCCGTCCCGGGAGTTCAGCGCCATCGTGGTCCGCACCAGCGACGCGTTCCACAGACTTGCCGGAATCACCGCCGAGTCGATCTCGCTGATCTTGCCGTTGGCGTTGACCGAGAGGGTGTTGCCGCGCTTCGTCGCGCTGACCTTGTGGAGGGTGCCGTTATCGTCGGTGACCGAGTTCATCGCCACCAATTTGCCGTCGATCCAATGCTCGGTTTCGCGCTGATCGAGACGGTAAACCGTGATCGAGGCGATCTTGACCTGCACCTGGGTCACCAATTCCGCAACGGTCCGTTGACCGTCGCGATGCAGGCGGATCGTACTCGTACCGATCTGCTCGCCATTGCGCATTACCGCGAAATTCAGAACGGTCAGATTCCCCTCCGCCCGCGCAGCCTCCGAGAACACGGGCACCGACGCAATCGACAGCGAGACCGCAATGGCGATGCGCCAAATCAGCGAAAGCGTTCGCATCCCGACCTCCCAAGCGACGCACCCGATCCTGCGCGAATGAATCGGGCATTTTCATGTTCGGATGATGCCCGAAAGGAATTCCCGCGAAAAGGGGCGGGTATTCGAGAGTATCCGGCGGCCGGGTTTTGACCGAACCCGGGCGGGGCGGACGGGAGGTTGGGGAACCGAATGGTTTCGTCAGGGTTTTATTGCTGCACGTAACGTCGAACCCCCAAGGACTCATCGATTGGACCGCAGTGATAGGACCCGATTGATGGCGACGGCACGACGGGATCACGGCGCTGGCGGTCGCCTCGTGGCTTACAGGCATCCGGCATGCTGAGATCCTCGATTGTCCGCCTCGTTGATTTGTGCTGCCGCCATGCCTGGCCGGTCATCGCGTTCGCCGTCGCCCTGGCCGGCGCTTCCGCCATTTACGCGGCGCAGCATTTCGCGATCGCGACGGATATCAAGGAATTGTTCCCGCGCGATCTGGCGTGGACCCAGCGCGCTCATCAATACCTCGCGGCATTTCCCGAGCACGGCATCACAGTCGTCGTCGACGCGCCGACGCCGGAGCAGGTCGATCAGGCGACGACCCGGCTGAGCGCGGCGCTCGCGGCGGACCGCCAGAATTTCCGCGCGGTCGAGGCAATGCAGACCGGGCCGTTCTTCGCCCGCAACGCCCTTTTATATGTGCCGACCGACGAACTGGCGCGGATTGCCGGCAGCATGGACGGCGCCGCTCCGCTAATCGGAGCGCTGAGCGCCGATCCGAGCCTCAGAGGCGCGCTCGGCGCGCTCTATTACGGCGTGATGGGCGTCGCCAACGGGATGTACGGGCTCGATGCGCTGGCCCGGCCGATGAGCCTGGCGGCCGACACGGTCGGCGAATTGCTGGCCGGGCGTCCCGCCCATTTCTCGTGGCGGGTGCTGGCCAGCGGCAAGCCGGCCGATCCCGGCGAGTTGCGCCGGTTCATCCAGATCCAGCCGGTGCTCGATTATCGCAGCCTGGAACCCGGCCGCGCCGCGACCGAAGCCGTCGCGCGAACCGCGCAGCAACTCAACCTGGGCGGCGACCATCAGGCCCGGGTGCGGCAGACCGGCCTCGTGCCGATGAACGACGCGCAGTTCGGCGCCGTGCAGGAACATGCGGTCCTCAACGCCGCACTGTCGCTCGGCGCGGTGCTGCTGATCTTGTGGCTGGCGCTGCGGTCGTGGCGGATCATTTTGGCGACCGCGATCAGCCTGTTGTGCGGGTTGGCGATGTCCGCCGCGCTCGGCTTGTTCCTGGTCGGGTCGCTCAACCTGATGTCGGTCGCGTTCTTTGTGCTGTTTGTCGGGCTCGGCGTCGATTTCGGCATCCAGTTCGCGGTTCGCTATCGGGCTGAACGCCACGATATCGGCGGGCTGCATCCAGCCCTGGTCAGCGCCGCGCGCAAGGCCGGGGGACCCTTGGTGCTGGCCGCCGCGGCGACCGCGCTCGGCTTCGCCGCGTTCGTGCCGACCTCCTATCGCGGGCTCTCCGAACTCGGCCTCATAGCCGGGCTCGGCATGATCATCGCGTTCCTGACCAGCATTACCGTGCTGCCGGCGCTGCTTGCGGTGCTCAATCCGCCCGCCGAGACCCGGCCGATGGGGTTTGCCCTGCTCGCGCCGGTCGACCGGTTCCTCGAACGCCATCGGGTGGCGGTCGTCGCGGGGACCGCCGGCATCGCCCTCCTCGCCGCACCGCTATTGTACTGGCTGCCGTTCGACTTCAACCCGATGCATTTGCAGAACCCGAAGGCGGAGTCGGTTGCCACCTTCCTCGAACTGCGCCGCGACCCGCAAACCGGCGCCAACGCGATCGAAATCATCAAGCCGGACCTGCGCGCAGCGGACGCCGTTGCAACCCGCCTCGCCGCGTTGCCGCAAGTCTCGCGGACGGCGACCCTGGGCAGCTTCGTGCCCGCCGATCAGGACAAAAAGCTCGGATCGATCCGCCAGATGGCGAGTGCGATCGGCCCGGCGCTCAACCCGGCGCAACCCAAACCGCCGCCGACCGACCGGGAGAACGTCGAGGCGCTTCTGACGACCGCCGGCATCCTGGCGCAGTTCGCCGGCGCGACTTCTGGACCGGGCGCCGAGGCTGCAACCCGTCTTTCCGGGCTCCTGACGCAGCTGGCGACGGCCGACCCGACGGTCCGGGAGCGGGCAACCCAGGCGTTTGTCGCGCCGTTGCGCGTGTCGCTGTCGGGGCTCAGCGCGGCGCTCGCCCCGCAATCCGTCACCAGCGCGACGCTGCCCGACGAATTGAGGCGCGCCTGGCAGACCCAGGCGGGCGACGCGCGGGTGCAGGTGCTCCCCAGGGGCGACCCCGACGACACCGCGGTGCTGCGCGAGTTCGTCGAAGCGGTGCTCGCGATCGAGCCCGATGCGACCGGCCCGGCGGTGATGCTTTACGAGGCCGGCAACACGATCCTGCGCGCCTTCATCGAGGCCGGAGTGTTCGCGCTGGTCGGCATCTTCGTGCTGCTGTGGGTGACGCTGCGCCGGCTCAGCGACGTGCTGCTGACATTGGCGCCGCTGCTGGTTGCCGCGGTGGTGACGCTCGAACTGTGCGTCGTCCTCGGTTTGCCGCTCAATTTCGCGAACATCATCGCGCTGCCGCTGCTGCTCGGGGTCGGCGTCGCGTTCAAGATCTATTACGTCATGGCGTGGCGGCGCGGCCACACCGCGCTCGTGCAATCGACCCTGAGCCGCGCCGTCATTTTCAGCGCGATGACGACCGGCACCGCGTTTGGCAGCCTCTGGCTGTCGAGCCATCCGGGCACCTCGAGCATGGGCCAGTTGATGGCGCTGGCGCTGTTGTGCACGATGGCCGCGGCGGTCTTGTTCCAGCCCGCCCTGATGGGCCCGCCGCGCAACAAAGCCGAGCCTGCGCCTCAGCCGCTTCCGGCGGAAATCGACGCGGCCGAAATCGTCGTAAAGGCGATAACCTCCGCGCGGCGAGTGCCAGAGCTGGTCGGCTGGGACCTCGAGCCGCGCCGCTCGCCGGGATGCGACCCGGGGAGTGTTCAACCTCACCACCAACACCACGACGAGGCGGTTTCCGATGAGCTACGGCGCTGAACGCATGACGAACCCGGCATTCGCGCGGTCGAGCCTGGCGATCGACAATCTGCGCGCGATCGTCATCCTGCTCGTCCTCGCGTTTCACTCGGTGTTGGCCTATCTGAATTTCCTGCCGCAGCAATCCTTCGCGTTCGACAGCGCGCCCTTCCTGTGGCGCGCCTTCCCGATCGTCGACAGCCAGCGCTGGATCGGCTTCGACCTGTTTTGCGCCTGGCTCGACGTCTTCCTGATGTCGTTCTTTTTCCTGCTGTCGGGCCTTTTCGTTTGGACGAGCCTGTCGCGCAAGGATGCCCGCGCGTTCCTTTCCGACCGCGTTCTGCGGCTGGGCCTGCCGTTCGCGCTGGTCGTGACGCTGCTGATGCCGCTCGCGCATTACCCGACCTATGTGCAGAGCGCCCTCGCGTCGGGGGTCGATCCGGGCATCGCCGATTACTGGCGCCACTGGCTCGCGTTGCCGCTGTGGCCGAGCGGCCCGGTGTGGTTCCTGTGGCTGCTGCTGCTGTTTGATATCGCGGCTGTCGGGCTCTATCAGCTGACGGCGACCCGCCGGGACACGGTGCTGCGGCTGTCCTTCTATGCGCGGCAGCGCCCGGCGATATTCCTCGGCGGGCTCGTACTGGCGTCGGCCGTCGCCTATATCCCGCTGGCGCTCGCCTTCGGCATCTCGGATTGGTTTCAGCAGGGGCCCTTCTCGTTCCAGCTCAGCCGGCCCTTGCACTACGCGCTCTATTTCCTGGCCGGCGCGGTGATTGGCGCCTGCGGCATCGAGCGCGGCCTGTTGGCGCCGGATGGGCCGCTGGCGCGCCGCTGGAAAACCTGGCTCGTCGCCGCGCCCCTGCTTCTCCTGCTGTGGATGGGACTGACGGCGCCGGTGATGGCCGACCCGGCGGGGGCTTCGCTCGGGTTGCGGCTCGCCGACAATCTGAGCTTCGTACTCGCATGTTTCGCCAGCTGTTTCATGGTGTTGGCCGTGGCGCTGCGTTTCGGCCGCGTCCGCTCGCAGGTGCTCGCCAGCCTCAAGAACCACGCCTACGGCATGTACCTCCTCCACTATCTGTTTGTCGTATGGCTGCAATTCGCGCTGCTCGGCGTCGAATTGCCGGCGCTCGTCAAGGCGGCAATCGTCTTCGGCGCGACGCTGTTGTTGAGCTGGAGCGCGAGCGCGGCGCTCGAACGGGCGCCGGCCCTCGCTCCGCTGATCGGGGCCGGTCGGCGCGCGATCATGCCCGCCGCCGCGTTTCCTCCCCGCACCGGCGCCCATCCGATAGCCGGGGCTCGCCCGCTACTTTAGCGGAGGCCACCGCTCAGAAGGACGCGCACGAATCGCGCGCGACGAGGCCGACCGATTGCTGATGATATCGCGTCTTGTAGGCGTCGATCACCGCGGATAATCGGCGGCCGAGATCGGGGTCGCGCCGCGCGGCGACCAGCATGATCTTGGTACGCTCGCGTGCGATCCTTCCGGTCCGCGGGTCCCGCCATTGCCCGTCGCCATCGATTACCGTGAACCCGTCCGGAAAATGCGGGGTCAGCACCTGTGCCGCGAACGCTGCCCATTCAGCCTCGGTAACCGGCTCCCGCCCGGCGACATTCCGCCCAAAAAACAGTTCGGCCACGAGCATTTTCTGTCCCGTGGCCATCACACAATCGTCCGACGCCGCCCGCGACAATTCCGCCGCGGGCGCGCACCCGGCAAGCGCCGAAAGCAGCAGCCCCGACAAAGCCCGCCGCATCGCGATTATCGGGAATGGCGCCTATTCAGCGGCAACGCGCGCCCTGACCGCTTCGACCCGGGCGGCGCAGAATTTGTATTCCGGGATCTTGCCGAACGGATCGAGTTGCGGGTTGGTCAGGATGTTGGCGGCGGCCTCGGCATAACAGAACGGCACGAACACCATGCCGGGCGAGATCGCGCTGTCGGGACGCGCCTTCAATTCGATGCTGCCGCGCCGCGTCGTGATCCTGACATGGTCGCCGATCGCGACGCCAAGGCGGCGCAATTCAGCCGGCGCGAGGCTCGCCACCGCTTCGGGCTCGAGTTCGTCGAGCACGCTGGCGCGCCTTGTCATCGCCCCGGTATGCCAATGTTCGAGCTGGCGCCCGGTGGTCAGCACCATCGGATAGTCGGAATCGGGCTCCTCGGCCGGCGGGATGATCGCCGCCGGCACAAAGCGGCCGCGCCCCGACTTGGTCGGGAAACCCTCGCCAAAGACGATGGCGTGGCCGGGCTCGGTCTCCGAATCGCAGGGATAGGTGACCGCATGCTCGCGCTGCAGCCGCTCCCAGGTGATGCCGTTCAAGGACGGCATCGCTTGTTTCATCTCGGCGAATACGTCGCGCGGGTGGGTGTAGGACCAGTCGAGTCCGAGGCGGCGCGCCAGTTCCTGGATGATCCACCAATCCTGCCGGGCATGGCCGGGCAATGGCAGCGCGATGCGGCCGATCTGGACCTGGCGGTTGGTGTTGGTGACGGTGCCGTCCTTCTCGGGCCAGGCCGAGGCCGGCAGCACGACATCGGCGTATTTCGCGGTCTCGGTCAGGAACAAATCCTGCACGACCAGATGCTCGAGATGGGCGAGCGCCTCGCGGGCGTGGCGCAAATCGGGGTCCGACATCGCGGGGTTCTCGCCCATGATGTACATGCCCTTGATCTGACCGGCATGGATCGCGTCCATGATCTCGACGACGGTCAGCCCGCGCTTGGGGTCGAGCGGGGTCTGCCACAGCGCCTCGAATTTCTCGCGCACCCGCGGGTCCTCGACCGATTGGTAGTCGGGATAGAACATCGGGATCAGCGCGGCATCGGAGGCGCCCTGCACGTTGTTCTGGCCGCGCAGCGGGTGCAGCCCGGTGCCGGGCCGCCCGACCTGCCCGGTGACGAGCGCGAGCGCGATCAGGCAGCGCGCGTTATCGGTGCCGTGGACATGCTGCGAAATGCCCATGCCCCAGAAGATGATCGCCGATCGGGCGCGGGCATAGGTCCGCGCGACCTCGCGCAGCGTCGCCGCGTCGACGCCGCAAATTTCGGCCATCTTCTCCGGCGGATAGTCGCGGACGTGCTCGCGCAACGCCGCGAAATCCTCGGTGTGCGCCTGCACGTACTGGCGGTCGTAGAGCTCCTCCTCGACGATCGTGTGCAGCATCGCGTTGAGCATCGCGACGTCGCGGCCCGGCTTGAAGCGCAGCATCTTGGTCGCATAGCGCGCCATGACCTGGCCGCGCGGGTCCATCACGAATAATTTGGCGCCGCGCTTGGTCGCCTGCTTGAAGAAGGTGGCCGCCACGGGGTGATTTTCGGCCGGCCGCGCGCCGATGATGATGATGACCTCGGCGTCCGCCGCGGCGGTGAACGGCGCGGTAACCGCGCCCGAGCCGATCCCCTCCATCAGCGCCGCGACCGAGGAGGCGTGGCACAGCCGCGTGCAATGGTCGACATTGTTGCTGCCGAAACCGGTGCGCACCAGCTTCTGGAACAGATAGGCCTCCTCGTTCGAGCCCTTGGCCGAGCCGAACCCGGCGAGAGCCCGGCCCCCAAAGGCGGCGCCATTGCCGTCGCGGATGCGGCTCAGCCCGGTCGCGGCACGGTCGAGCGCCTCTTCCCAGGTCGCCTTGCGGAAATGGGTGAACGGGTTGGCCGGGTCGATCGCGACATCGTCCTTCGGCACGCCGTCCTTGCGGATCATCGGCTCGGTCAGCCGGTCGGAATGGTGGACGTAATCGAAGCCGAAGCGGCCCTTGACGCAGAGCCGGTTGTGGTTGGCCGGCCCGTCCTTGCCCTCGACCGCGACGATGCGGTCGTCCTTGATCTGGTAGACCAGCTGGCAGCCGACCCCGCAATAGGGGCAGACGCTCTCGACCTGGCGGTCGGGCGCGTTGGTGTAGGTGCCGTTGTCGTCGACGAGGCTCGCCGGCATCAAGGCGCCGGTCGGACAGGCCTGCACGCATTCGCCGCAGGCGACGCAGGTCGAGTTGCCCATCGGATCGTCGAAGTCGAACACGATCTTTTCGTGGTGGCCGCGCCCGGCCATGCCGATCACGTCGTTGACCTGGACTTCGCGGCAGGCGCGCACGCACAGATTGCAGTGGATGCAGGCGTCGAGCTGCACCGCCATCGCCGGATGGCTGCGGTCGGGGGCGGCCGGGGCGCGCCGCGGGAAGCGGCTGTCGCTGATATCGAGCGCGTCGGCCCATTGCCACAGGCGCGAATCCGGGTCATGCGCGGCGGCGCGGTCGGGCTGGTCGCCGACCAGCAATTCGAACACCAGCTGGCGCGATTCCTTGGCCCGCTCGCTGGCCGAATGCACCTTCATGCCCGGGCTCGGCCGGCGGATGCAGGACGCGGCAAGCACCCGCTCGCCGTCAATCTCGACCATGCAGGCGCGGCAATTGCCGTCGGCGCGGTAGCTCGGCTTGGGCAGCCAGCACAGATGCGGGATCTCGACCCCCTGCCGGTTTGCCACCTGCCAGATCGTCTCGCCCGGCTCGGCCTCAACTTCGGCGCCGTCGAGAAAAAAGCGGATCGGCTCGCTCATATCGGCTCTCCGGTACGGTGCCTCGGAGACGGCCACGCCGCCTGCCCCTTTAACGATGTCATCCCGGCGAAAGCCGGGATCCATCTCTCCACCGGCTCGGGCGCTTCCGGATGGATCCCGGCTTCCGCCGGGATGACAATCAACGGGGTCGGGTCGACGCGGAGCAACGCGCTGCTCATCGGAGATCTCCGCCCGTCAAATCCTCGGGGAAATGTTTCAGCACCATCTTGACCGGGTTCATCGCCGCTTGTCCCAGGCCGCAGATCGACGCGTCGCCCATCACGCGCGTCAGATCGGCGAGCAGCGTCTCGTTCCAGCGCGGCTGGCTCATCAGCACGACCGCCTTTTCGGTGCCGACCCGGCACGGCGTGCACTGGCCGCAGCTCTCATCCTCGAAAAACCGCATCAGGTTGAGCGCGACCGCCCGCATGTCGTCCTTGTCCGACAGCACGACGACGGCGCCCGAGCCGGTAAAGCAGCCTTCCGCTTCGAGCGTGCCGAAATCGAGCGGGATGTCGGCGAGCGACGCCGGCAGGATGCCGCCCGACGCGCCGCCCGGCAGATAGCCCTTGAAGGTGTGGCCGTCTGCCATGCCGCCGCAGAATTCCGCGATCAGCTGGCGCGCGGTGATGCCGGCCGGGGCGAGCTTGACCCCGGGCTCCCTGACCCGCCCCGACACGGAAAAGGTGCGCAAGCCCTGGCGCCCGTTGCGGCCTTGGGCCGTGAACCATTGCGGGCCGCGCTCGACGATGTCGCGCACCCAGAACAGCGTCTCGACGTTGTTGATCAGGGTCGGGCGGCCGAACAGCCCGACCTGCGACGGAAACGGCGGCTTGTGGCGCGGCAATCCGCGCCTTCCCTCGATGCTTTCGAGCATCGCCGATTCCTCGCCGCAGATATAGGCGCCGGCGCCGCGCCGGAGATGGACCCGAGCGTGCGGCGCGAGCCCGGCGCTCTCGATCGCGGCGATCTCGCGTTCGAGGATCGTCTGGCATTGCGGGTATTCGTCGCGCAGATAGATGTAGATGTCGGCGGCCTCGACCGCCCAGGCGGCGATCAGCATGCCGTCGAGAAAGCGGTGCGGGTCGGTTTCGAGGAAATAGCGGTCCTTGAAGGTGCCGGGCTCGCCCTCGTCGGCGTTGACCGCCATCAGCCGCGGCCCGGCCTCCTGGCGCACGAAGCGCCATTTGCGCCCGGTCGGAAACCCGGCGCCGCCAAGCCCGCGCAATCCCGAGCTTTCCAGCGTGGCAATCACCTCCTCGACCTGGCGCGCCCCCGACAGGCAGGCTTGCAGCAGGGCATAGCCACCGCCGGCACGATAGGCGCCAAGGTCGATATAGGCCGGGACCGCGGGGTGGGTGTCGCCGGCCGCCACCGCAGCTGCGACATTGTCGAGGCTCGCATGCTCATGCAGCGCGTGGCCGATCGCGACGACCGGGGCCTTGTCGCAGCCGCCCATGCACGGCGCCCGCACCACGCGGACGCCGTCGCCGAGCCGGTCGCGCAGCCCGTCGAGCAGCGCCTCGGCGCCATTCAGCGCACAAGAGAGGCTGTCGCAGACCCGCACGGTGATCGGCGGCGGCGGCGCCTCGTCATCCATGACGATGTCAAAATGGGCGTAGAACGAGGCGACCTCGTAGACCTCGGCGAGCGCAAGGCGCATCTCGTCGGCGAGCGCCACCAGATGGCGCGCGTTGAGACAGCCGAAATGGTCCTGCAGCACATGCAGGTGCTCGATCAAGAGGTCGGGCCGCCGCTCGCGCTCGCCGAGCAGCGCTTGCACCTCGGTCAGCGCGGCGGGGTCGACCTGCCGGCCCTTCGGGTGATCCGGGCCGCGCCGCCGCCCGGAGCCGGGATGGATGCGCCGATCGTGATGCGATGATTGAGCCAATCGAACCTCGTAGGATGGGCTGAGCGCAGCGAACGGCCATCATATTAATTCACCACAGAGGCACAGAGAGCACGGAGAAAGAACAATCCTGATCTCCGTGTCCTCTGTGCCTCTGTGGTGAAATCTGATTGATGGGCTTCGCTGCGCTCGGCCCATCCTACGACGCCGGAGTTTACACCGCCCCGTCGTCGTGCAGCTTCTTGACGTCGCCGTCGCCGTAGCCGAGCCAGGAGAGCACCTCGTCGGTGTGCTCGCCCAGGAGCGGCGAGCGTTTGATGTCGGCCGGCGAGTCCGACAGCTTGATCGGCATGCCGACCTGGACATAGCGGCCCCGCGTCGGATGGTCGAGCTCGGTCAACAGGCCGCGCTCGTAGAGTTCGCGGTCCTCGAAGATGTCCTTCATCGACAGGATCGGGCCGCACGGCACATCGACCGGGTTCAGCGCGTCCATGACCTCGAACTTGGTCTTGCTCATCGTCCATTGCTCGATGATCGAGAAGCATTCGGGGATGTGCGACAGCCGCGCTTCCGGCGTTGCGTAATGCGGATCGTCGATCAGCTCCTCGCGGCCGACGATCTTCATCAGCGGCGCCCAGGACGGCGGCTGGATGATGACATAGACGTAATCGTTGGGGCCGCCGGGGGCGCAGCGCAAGGCCGAGCCGGGCTGGCCGCCGCCCGAGGCGTTGCCGGCGCGCGGCACCGAATCGCCGAACTCCTTGTTCGGGTATTCCGGCAACGGTCCCTTCATGATGCGCTGCTGGTCGCGCATCTTGACCCGGCTCAGATTGAGCACCGAATCGGTCATCGCGACCTCGACCCGCTGGCCCTTGCCGGTGCGCTCGCGCTGGAAGAGGGCGGCGAGAATGCCCGACACCAGATGCACCCCGGTGCCGCTGTCGCCGATCTGGGCGCCGGTCACGGTCGGCGGGCCGTCGTCCCACCCGGTCGTGCTGGCCGCCCCACCCATGCATTGCGCGACATTCTCATAGGCCTTGAAATCGGCGTAGCGGCCGGGGCCGAACCCCTTGATCGAGGCGTAGATGATGCGCGGGTTCAGTTCCTGAAAGCGCGCCCAGGTGAAGCCCTGGCGATCGAGGACGCCGGGGCCGAAATTCTCGACGACGACATCGCAGCGCCGCGCCAGCTCCTCGAGGATCTTCTTGCCGCCGGGCGATTTCAGATTGATCGTGATGCTGCGCTTGTTCGAGTTCAGCATCGTGAAATAGAGGCTGTCGGCGCCCTTCACGTCGCGCAGCTGGCCGCGGGTGATGTCGCCGCGGCCCGGCATCTCGACCTTGATCACATCGGCGCCCATCCAGGCCAACAGCTGGGTCGCGGTCGGCGCCGCCTGGACATGCCCCAGATCGAGAATGCGGACGCCTTCGAGAGCTGTGCTCATGTTTTTTCCACTCCACTGTCGTCCCGGCGAAAGCCGGGACCCATCGCTCCACCGACTCGGGCGCCGAAGAATGGGTCCCGGCTTTCGCCGGGACGACAAGCCTGATTATTTATACATCGTCTGGTTCATTGTTCCGGGCGCAACGCCGCGTGCCGTGTCGAGAAAATCGCCGTGCTGCTCGACATGCGCGGCGAGACCCAGCGTGTGCTCGCGCGCGAGGCGCTCGGCGAGTTCGGGGTCGCGGCGTTCGAGCGCCTCGATGATCCTGAAATGGTCGGTAATCGAACGGGTCGCCCGGTTTTCCTGGTGGATCGTGATCTTGCGGATCGCGCGCATGTGGATGAACAGGTTTCCGGTCATTTCGGCGAGGAGCGCGCAGCCGCTCATCCGGATGATCGCCTGATGAAAGGCGATGTTCGCATCCGAATACTCGGCGCGTCTCTCGCCCTCGTTGCCGGTCCGAAACTCAGCCATGAGACATCGCAGGCCCGCAATATCCGAATCGGCGGCGCGCTCGGCGGCGAGCCGCGCCGCCATGCTTTCAAGCGCCGCCATGACCGTGATCATCTCGACGATCTCGCGCTTGGTCTTGCGCACGACATAGATGCCGCGGCGCGGGCGGGTGCGGACAAAACCCTCCTGCTCCAACAGGGTCATCGCCTCGCGGATCGGCGTGCGGCTGACGCCCAGCCCCTCGGAGAGCCGCCGCTCGTCGAGCCGAATCTCTTGCGCTTGGCCGTAGATGTCCATCGCGGTGATCGCCCGCTTCAGCGCGGCATACGCTTCCTTGCGGAAGCTGGTTCCGGTGTCCAGCCGCGGCATGACGAGGGTCTGGCCGGCGCGCGCGCTCGCTTCGGGCATGAACAAGGTATATGGTATACCAGAGAGCGCGGCAACTCGCTTTGCTATCTGCGTCCGCCGGGAGAGGATCAGTCGTCCGTCAGGAATGGAGCCAGCGCCGTGACCGTGTCCGCGGCGCAGCCGTCGAGCCTTGCGACCGTCTGTACCAAATCGGCGGCGTTGGTCGCGGCGGCGTGCTCGACCCGGGCAGCGGCTGCGGCCAACGCCGCGGCGCCGATCTGGCCGGCGCCGCTCTTCAGCGAGTGGGCCGCCCGGCGCGCCCGGTCACGGCGCCCGGCATCGGCGCCCGGCGCCACCGCCTCGGCGATCGTCGCCAAATAGATCCGGCTCTCGCTGATAAAGAGATCGAGTACCGAGCGCGCCCCCTCGGGCTCGATGCAGTCGAAAAGATCGTCGAGGACGGCGCGGTCGATCAGCGGCGGCGGGGTCATTTCGGGGCCAGTCATTTCGGGGCCGGTCATGCCGGGCCGAACCGCTTGCCGCGGCCGACGAGCTTGTGCTGCGGCAGGTGGACCGATTTTGTCGGATCGGCGATCGCGTGCCCGATGACCGAGGCCCGGCGCTGGTGGCGGGCGAGGATCGCCAGCGTCGCCCCGACATCCGCCTCGGACACGACGACGCAAAACCCGATGCCCATGTTGTAGACCTCATACATCTCGGCGCGATCGACCCCGGCATGGCGCTCGATCAGCCCGAAGATCGGCGGCGGCGGCGGCAGATTGTCGAGCACAAAGCCTGTCTCGGCCTCGACACGCGGCAGGTTCAGGAGGCCGTCGCCGGTGACGTGAACGAGCGCCTTCACCCCGGGGACGCGCTCGATGATCTCCAGCACCTCCGCGACATGGATAAACGTCGGACGCAGCAATTCGGCGCCGAGTTCAACGCCAAGCTCGGGAAACACATGATGCGCCGACACGCCGGCGCCTTCGAAAAAGGCGCGGCGGGCGAGCGACAGCCCGTTGCTGTGGATGCCGTTGCTGGCGATCCCGATGACCCGGTCGCCGGGCGCAATGTCGCGCCCGACGATGATGCGGTCGAGCGGTACGAGGCCGACCGCCATGCCGACCAGATCGAAGCCGCGCACCACGTCGCGCAACTGCGCGATCTCGCCGCCCGAAATCGAGATGCCGGCTTGGCGTGCGCCCTCGGCAAGGCCGATCGCGATGCCGTCGAGCATCGCCGCGTCGGCCTCTTCGACGGCGATATAGTCGACCATCGACAGCGGCCGGGCTCCGACGCACAACAAATCGTTGACGTTCATCGCGACGCAATCGATGCCGATCGTGTCGTATTTGTTCATCATCTGCGCGATGATGGCTTTCGAGCCGACCCCGTCGGTGCAGATCCCGAGCCCGATGCCGCCGATGTCGATGACGTTGGCGAAATAGCCGATCGGCAATTGCACCGCCCCGAGCCCGCCAGTCGGCCCGCCCGGCGGCCAGGTCGCGGCGATGCGGCCGATGATGTGGCGCAGGCCCGCATCGGCCTCGGCAATATCAACGCCGGCCGCCTTGTAGCCGTCAGAAAAATTGTTGGACTGGCTCACGCCCGGCTGCCCGGAGACCCGTTGGTACGCGTCGACAATCTGTCACACGCTCCGCCGCACCGCGAGCATGAACTTGCGGTCGGCAAACGCCTTACGGATCAGGTAAACGAGAACCCCCACCCCAACCCTCCCCCGCTCGCGGGGGAGGGAGCAATCCGGAGGCGCGTCTTTAAGACCCTCCCCCAAAACTCGGTTCAACCCTCCCCCGCAAGCGGGGGAGGGCAGGGTGGGGGCCTATCGGCGAGCGCGCTGATGCGCTCGCCGCCTGTTACTTCAGGTGCTTCTTCAGGAACTCGACGACCGGCGCATGGGTCACGTCGGTGTTGCGCTTTTCGTTGTCGAAATAGGTGATCTCGATGTCGCCGCCGGCCTTGCGGTAATTGCTGACGAAGCGCTCGGGCTCATTGCCGGGGAAGCTCGAATCCTCATCATGGTAGTCATGCGTCATGTCCGGACGGCCCTGGATCCAGATCGCCGGCGGCATCACAACCTTCTCGCCGTTTTCGAGGATCAGCATCGGGTTGCCTTCGGCCATCGTGGCTTCGTCATGCCAGTAGGTCTCGTGCTTCTTGTCCATGCCGACCGCCCATGACGGCGGGTTGCCGCCAGCCACGAGGCGCTTTGCATGACGATAGCGCGACAGCGGGTTGATCACCGGCCACATCATCACGACGCCCTTGACGCTGGCATCGACGCCGGAGGGGCCGGGGATCGCGGCGTAGCGCGGATCGTTGGGGCGCATCGCCACCAGCATGCCCAGATGCCCGCCGCTCGACGCGCCGCCGATCGCGACCTGGTTGGGGTCGACCTTCAGCTCCTTGGCGTGCGCCTTGGTCCAGCGGATGCCGTAATGGATGTCGGCGAGGGTCGTCGGGTAGCCATCCGGGCCATGCCGGAAATTCATCGTCAGCATCACATAACCACGCGCCGCCAGGTATTCGCCCAGATCGGTGCGGTCTTCGAGGTCGCCGTTGTTCCAGGCGCCGCCATGCAGATCGATAAAGCACGGGAACGGTCCGGCGCCTTCCGGCTTGAACACGCGGGCCATAATCTGGCGCTCGCCGTGCTTCAGGTAGCAGACGTTTTCAGTGGTGAATTGCGGCATCGTGTGGGTTCCTCCCGGGAGGGCGCCGCGGCTTGATCGCCGCCGGCCTCGCGTGGTCGCGGTCGTTATCGTACCCCGCGCGCATGCGCCTCACCAATGCGAAAAACGCAGGGATACGGGCGCGGACGCGATATGATCGGCAAAGCGCTCGGCCAAGCCCCAAAACGCTCGGGAAGGCCCAACGGGAGGACGTCTGATGATGCGCTCATGGATTCATTTCACCCGCGGCCGAATCGTTCGCCAGGCGCGGGTCGGGCTCGGCGATCTGCGCGAGGAGCATTTGAGCCGGCACGGCTTTCAAGGCCCGGTCGCGATGATCTATCGCACCGACGGGCCGAACGAAATCGTCCGCGTCGAGGGCGATTATCGGGCGCGCGCGGTCGACAGCGGCGATGTCGTCGCCTCCGACGCCGATGATCCGCGCGGCGACTGGCAAATCATGCTGTCGAACAACGAAGTCGCGGTCGCGATCAGCCGGCGGCGGCAGCCAATGCCGTACTGCTATCGCAATGTCGCGGCCGACCTCCTTTATTTCGCGCATCGCGGCTCCGGCATTTTCGCCACCGAGTTCGGGCCGATCGCCTACGAACCCGGCGACTACATCTGCCTGCCGAAAGGCACGACTTTCCGGCACCTGCCCGACGGGCGCGATCAGGTGTTGCTGGTCGTCGAGTCGCCGGGACCGATCCGCCTCTCCGAGCATGAGAATGTCGGCCGTCACGCGCCGATCGACCCGACGATGCTCGAAGTGCCCGATGTGGTCGATTACGGCTTTGCGGCGCAGAACGAATACGAGGTGCGGCTGCGTCATGGTGTTGGCGAGGGGGCCGGGCACAGCTCGATCTTCTACAAGAACGACCCGCTGAGGGCGGTCGGCTGGAAGGGCGATCTGTTCCCGTTCAAGCTCAACATCCGCCACATCCTGCCGATCATGTCCGACCGCATCCACCTCGCGCCATCGTCATGGGCGACGTTCGAGGCGCCCGGCTTCGCGGTCCTGAGCTTCGTGCCGCAAATCGCGGTGGCGGATTTGAACGCCGAGGAACTGCCCTCCTACCACCGCAACATCGACATGGACGAGGTCATGCTCAGCCACGCCGACGCCGACCCCTCGGGCCGCCGGCCGGGCCTCTTTCGGCACACCCCGCAAGGCATCCTGCACGGCGCCCCCGAGGCCTACCGCGCCGAATTCCAGAAAAAGCGCGAGCCCGGTCAACGCCGCACCGGCGTGAGCGTCGGCGTCGACACCTACCGCCCGCTGACCCCGAGCCCGGAATTTGCGAAAATGGCGGGGTGAACCAGCGAAATTCGGACGGGTTGGGGCTTCGCGACTAACGGAAATAATGGGGGACGAAGCGGCTGGTGTTGGTGGTGACGGGGGTGGCGTCTTCGCGCATTCCGATGCCGGCGGCCTTGCCGGCGACGATCCAGGAGCCGATCACCGCGTGTCTTCCGGCGAAAACGGGGAGCGGACAGGCGGCCTGATAGATGCGGTCGGCGCCGCCGAGACCGGCCTCGCCGGGTCCGAGCAGGCGCACCTCGGCGCCCTCACGGCCGTGCACCGGCTTTTCAACGCAAGGCCCAGCGATCCGGCTGCGCTGGATGCGGCCGGCAACAGGTTGGGGTGGTCCGGGAACATCTCCCACAGGATCGGCAGGATCGCCTTGTTGGCCAGCAGCATCTTCCACGGCGGCTCGATAAAGGCGGTGCCGTCTTTCAGCAAATGTTCGCCAAAACCCTCGCGCAGCATCCATTCCCACGGGTAGAGCTTGAACATGGCCGCGATCGGCCGCTCGGCGGCATCAGTAAAATAGCGCCCGTTCCAACCGATTTGCGCGATGTCGAGCTGCTCGGTCGGCCAGCCGGCCTGGCCGCACACATCGCGCATGTATTCGAGCGTGCGCAAATCCTCGGGCTCGTCGAGCACCCCGCCGAAATGGATGCCTTGTATCGCCGGGTGCAACCGGCGCAATTCGGCCCAGGCCGCGATCAGCCGCTCATGGAGCGAGTTGAACTGGTCGGCGCCGGGTTTGACCTCTTCGAGCCAGTACCATTGCACGACCGCGGCTTCGAGCAGCGCCGTCGGCGTATCGGCGTTATATTCGAGCATCTTCGGCGGATTGGCGCCGTCGAACGCCAGGTCGAAGCGGCCGTAAAGGTCGGGATCGCGGCGCCGCCAGGATGCCGCGACCCAGGGCCAGTAACGCTCGGGGATGTGCAGGCGCCCAAAGTCGCCGGCCGACACGAGCCGGTCGACCGCTTCCAGGCAGAGAGAATGCAGCGCGTCGGTCGCCTCCTCGATCGCGTCGATCTCGGCGGCCGAGAAGGCGTAACAGGCCGATTCCCACCAATAGGGTTCGGTGCCGCCCGACTCGCCGCCTGAGGTGTGGAAATCGAGGCCGAGCGCTTCGACCCGGGCCGGCCAATCGGCGCGCGGCGACAGCGTCTCGCGCTGCATTTATCGCTACCCGGCGGTTCGCATCGAGCGGGCGAAGCTGCCAAAGCCGCCGCGCATGCTGGTTTCGGTGCGGGTGATCTGCCCGGTGCGGCCGGCTCCGGGATCGCCGCTTGCCCCCGACGCGGCGCGGCTGGCGTAATAGAGCGGCCCGAGCCACCACCCGCCCATGCCGTGGCCGGTGCTCGTGGTGTGACTGGTGCCGGAGCCGGTGCTGGTGTTGGTGCCGGTGCCGCTCTTCGGCTCGCATTCCTGTCGGCTGTAGTCGCGTTCGCAGGCGCCCTGGTCGGGGTAGAGATTGCGCCGCATCTCGTCCTTGGGGGCAAAGGCGCTGGCGAGGGCCACCGCCCCGACCGGGACGCCGATCACGGTGAGGGCGATGATCTTGGTGCGCCGGCTGGAAACCACTGCTCAATCCGCCATTCGCCGGGCTCAACCGGCCATGCAGGCGGCGTCGAGGATGCCGAGCGACAGCGAGATCCCGGCGAGCAGGATCGCGACCGCGATGTTGCCGTCCTCGATGGCCTGCGGCAGCCGCGGCAATATCAGCCGCGTCACGAAAAAGCCGCCCAACTGGACGGCCAGCGCGACGCTGCCCCACACCACGAGCTCGAGGATGCCGGCGCTATGCGCGATGACGCTGGCGAGCGGCACGACAAAGCCGAGCAGGCCGCCGACCAGCCCGATCGCCGCGGCGCTGTTGCCGGCCCGGATCAAGGCGATGTCGCGGTGCGGCGTCGTGTTGGCGTAGAGAAAGACAAAGAGCGCCGTCAGGACGCCGCCGATCACGAAATAGGTCAGAAAGTTCGGAAAGGTCGAGAGCGTGCTGCCGAGGCCGGTCACCCGAACTCCCCCAATGTGCTGCGTGCCGTTCGGATGGCAGTGTCCCACCCGCGGCGCGGCGCGGCAACCGCCCAGGGAATAGTCGCCGGGATAGGCTCAGGATTTCGGCGGCAGTTTGAACTGCTGGCCGGGATAAATCCGGTGCGGGTCGCGGATTTGGTCGCGGTTGGCGGCGAAGATCGCGGTATAGCGCGTGCCGTGGCCATAGAGCTGGCGGGCGATCAGCCACAAGCTGTTGCCCTGCTTGACGACATAGGGTTCGCCCTGGGCGAGCGAGGGGCCGGCCAGCGGCTCGAAGGACGCCGCGATGCGGCGCGCCACGCTGCCGTCGGAGGCGAGTTGGTCGAGGCGCAGTTCGACGGCGCCGCCCAGGGCGCCACCTGACGCTCGATGCGGCGACATCAATGACCATTTGCCGGTGGAGTCCGCCGTCGCCATGCCGAGCAGCCGTTCGCCGGCATAGACGTTGAGGCGCGCGCCGGGATCGGCCTGCCCGGACAACACCAGCCGGTCGGCCGCGCCGTATTCCGCCGAGTCGAGAGAAAGCGGCTGGCTTTCCTTCGACGCGTCCGGCCGTTGCAGTATCCGGGCCGGCGTGCCCGTGTCGCCCGGCAACAGGACGGCCAGGGTTGACGGGCTGGCTTTGCCGGAGGGCGAGGGGGTCACCGACAGCGCCACCACATCGGCCGATCGCCGGACCGCGCCGCCGTCGCGGCTGGTGGCTTCGAGACCAAGCTGCCGGTTGCCCGGAGCGATCGGCGTCTGCGGGACCAGCGCCCATTCGCCGCGCGCATCGGCGACGACCTCGCCGACCGGCTTGTCGCCGTCGAGCACCCGCACCCGATCGCCCGGCATCGCGCGGCCGGCGATCACCGCCTGGCCGCTCGGGTCAATGGTGACGATGTCGAAGCTCAGCGGCCTGGCGGTGGAGGGGGCGTTCGTCCCTGGCGGGGTCGCGGCCGGCGCTGACGCGGCTTTGTTGGCCGGCGTCGGGGCGGGGAGCGGATGTGGCGCCGCATCGGGCTGCCGCGCCGCCCTTTCGGGTGCGGCGCCGCGCAGTCCGATCACCGCGGCGACAACGATCAGCAACGCCGCTGCGGCCGACCCCAGCCAAACGATAAGTCGCATGCCTGCCGCCAAATTTTGTACGGCGCCACTTTATGTCGGGCCGCGTCCACTTGCAATCGCCGGACGATCGGAGGATGACGGGATCCGTCCGGGATTCACAGATGCCGAGCCGCGATGGAGCCGATCAGCCGAGTCTGCGTTTATTGCGGGTCCGCCGGCGCGGTCGATGCGCGCTACCGCGAGGCGGCGCGGGAATTGGGCCAGCGCCTGGCCGAGGCCGGCATCGAACTGGTCTTTGGCGGCGGCCGGATCGGGCTGATGGGCATCCTGGCCGATGCCGCTCTGGCGGCGCGCGGGCGGGTCGTCGGCATCATCCCCGGCCGGTTGCGCGACGCCGAACTGGCCCACCCTGGCGTCAGCGAACTGGTCATCGCCGGCAGCATGCATGACCGCAAGCGGCTGATGGCCGAGCGGGCGGACGCGTTCGCGGTGCTGCCGGGCGGTATCGGCACGCTCGACGAAATGTTCGAGATCGTGACCTGGCGCCAGCTCGGCCTGCACGACAAACCGGTTTTCGTCGTCGATGTCGATGGTTATTGGCAAACCCTGCGTCGGCTTCTGGATCACCTTGTCGCGCAGGGCTTTGCCGCTTCGCTGGCGCCGCGATTGCTGGAATTTGTGCCCGATGTCGGCGCGCTGATGACCGCGCTGACCCAGACCGAAGCGGGCGGATTGCCGCGCTCGGACTTGCTGTGAACCGGCACCCGCAAATCGCAAGAGCGATCGCAAGCTGTTGAGGCGGACCGATAATCCACCGGAAACCGGCTCTATCCACCGGAACGGTGGATAAGCTTGTGGAAAAGCCGACGACGCTGAACCGGCAAGCCCGATCTCCTGAGCCCCAAGCCGAAATGCCTAATAACCAGGCACTTTTTCTAAGCTGTTGAAATTAAAAGGATGCTGCCGATCGGTGGCGCAACCTTTGTAACGACAGGTAAACGCTTCGTCACCAATCTGTGACTTCGGCGACGGCAGCGTTATCGCCGACGAAATCGCCAGGGCTGTACATAACCCAGCCCTCCGTGCGCCGATTCAGCATCTGTGCGATTGAGCCGGGAGGCGGGAATGCAACCCGCACGGCCGCCGCTGCTTGCCTCCGGGCGTCCCGGACATTATGGTCGCGGCCTCCCGATAGCCGGCCGGCGGCACGCAAGGATGACAGGAATGACGAAGATCAAGTGGCGAACCCTGTCGTCGAACTCGATGGCGACGAGATGGCGCGGTTCATGTGGAGCTTTATCGTCACGTCAGCGCGACAAGACAGGCTATAATCGTTAATAGATCCAACTCAGCCGAAACGAAAGCATTGGGCGGAGGTGTAAGCATGTCAGGTCTCGAAATCGTTTGGACGAAGGTTGATGAAGCACCTGCGCTTGCTACGTTTTCCCTTCTGCCGATCGTCGAAGCCTTCGTTGGAGCGGCCGGCGTGAAGATGAAGCTGAAGGACATTTCGCTGACTGGCCGCATCATCGCCAACTTCCCCGACAAACTGACGCCAGCGCAAAAGATTAACGACGAGCTTGCCGAACTTGGCCAACTTGCGATGAGCCCCGAGGCCAACATCATCAAGCTACCCAACATCTCCGCCTCGATCCCGCAGCTGAAGGCTGCGATCAAGGAGTTGCAGAGCAAGGGTTACGACGTGCCGGACTATCCGGACAGCGACGCGATGCCGGCGGATAAGGAAATCCGCGCCCGCTACGGCAAGGTGCTCGGCAGCGCCGTCAATCCGGTGCTGCGCGAGGGCAATTCCGACCGCCGCGCCGCCGGCGCCGTGAAGCAGTACGCGCGCAATAATCCGCATAAGATGGGCGCCTGGACCGAGGACTCGAAAACGCGCGTGGCGCACATGTCGGGCGGCGATTTCTACGGTTCGGAGGCCGCGACCACCGTCTCGGCGCCGACCAATGCCCGTATCGAATTGGTCGGCAGCGATGGCGCGGTCACCGTGCTGAAAGCGAAGACGCCGCTTCAGACCGGCGAGATCATCGACGCGTCGGTGATGAACCGTAAGGCGTTGCGCGCCTTCTTCGCCGCGCAGATCGACGCCGCGAAGAAGGACGGCGTCCTATTCTCGCTGCAAGTCAAGACAACCATGATGAAGATCTCTGATCCCATCCTGTTCGGTCATTGCGTTTCCGTGTTCTTCGCCGATGTGTTCGAGAAGCATGGCGCCACGCTGACGCGCCTGGGTGTTGATCCCGACAACGGCGTGGGCGACATGCTGACCCGGATCGAGCAATTACCGGCGGCTGAAAAGGCGGCGATCACGGCCGATATCGAGGCCGCCTACGCGAAGCGGCCTGGCCTCGCCATGGTCAATTCCGACCGGGGAATCACCAGTCTGCATGTGCCGAGCGACGTGATCATCGATGCCTCGATGCCGGCGATGATTCGCGAATCGGGGCGCACGTGGGGCCCTGACGGCAAGCTGCACGACGTGATCGCCGCGATCCCCGATCGTAGCTACGCGACGCTGTTCCAGGCCGTCATCGAGGACTGCAAGGCGCATGGCGCCTTCGACCCGAAGACGATGGGCTCTGTGCCGAACGTTGGGTTGATGGCGCAGCAAGCCGAGGAGTATGGCTCGCACGACAAGACGTTTGAGGTCGCAACGGGCGGAACGGTGCGCGTGGTCGCCGATGACGGCACGGTTCTGCTGTCACAGCCGGTCGAGACCGGTGACATCTTCCGGATGTGCCAGGTCAAGGACGCGCCGATCCAGGACTGGGTCAAGCTTGGGGTGCGCCGCGCGCGCCTGACCAGCACCCCAGCGGTGTTCTGGCTCGACGCCAAACGCGCGCACGACGCGCAGTTGATCGCCAAGGTCGAGACATACCTGAAGAACGAGGACACATCGGGTCTCGACATCCGCATCATGGCGCCGGTCGAGGCAATCAAGTTCTCGCTCGATCGCACCCGCAAGGGGCTCGACACCATCTCCGTCACTGGCAATGTGCTGCGCGACTACTTGACCGATCTTTTCCCGATCATGGAACTGGGCACGTCGGCCAAGATGCTGTCGATTGTTCCGCTGCTGGCAGGCGGCGGGTTGTTCGAGACCGGGGCCGGCGGTTCGGCGCCCAGGCATGTGGAGCAGTTCCAGCACGAAGGCTATCTGCGCTGGGATTCGCTGGGCGAGTTCCTGGCGCTTGGCGCTTCGCTGGAACATCTGGCGCAGACAAGTGGGAACAAGGACGTGCAGGTTCTGGCCGAGACGCTCGATGAGGCCAACGGCAAGATCCTTGAGTACAACCGTTCGCCCGCGCGGAAGGTTGGCGAACTGGATAATCGTGGCAGCCATTTCTACCTGGCGCTGTATTGGGCACAGGCGCTGGCCGGGCGGGACAACAGCTCGGCACTTGCAGCCCGCTTCAAACCGCTGGCGGAGGCGCTGGCGGCCAACGAGGCCAAGATTAATGCTGAGCTGATCGCCGGACAGGGTAAGCCGGTGGATGCCGGCGGTTATTATCTGCCCGATCAGGCCAGGACATCGGCGGCGATGCGGCCGAGTGCAACGCTGAACGCTGCGCTCGCCGCTCTCTGACGCGGCCGCGCTTCGGAAGGGCGAACGATACAGAAATGTCATCCCGGCGCAGGCCGGGATCCACCGGGCGACCGCACGAGCGGCTGACGAGTGGATCCCGGCCTGCGCCGGGATGACAGTGGGAGAGGCCAGGGCCGGGCCGCCATTATGGTGCGGCGTTCGAGCTCACCAGTTCAAAATCCTCGTCGGGTTCTGTGTAATGAAATATCTCCCCTGAATCCGCCTTCACGATTATCCCGGACTTCAAATAAGCCCATTGGGCTTTGGGGAACTCTTTTGTAAATCCTCCGGAATCGATTGAACACACTATGGTGCCGTGTTGGCTGTTCCACAGCTTGACGCGATCCCCGACCGCGACGCGCCGACCATCAGAGTATTTCATCTGTTACGGTCCCGTTCTATAAGGGGACTGCACCTGCCGGCGGCGGTCCCTCGATTACAGTAAGCTTGTTCCAGAAACATTCACAGTTGAATGGGTTCTGATGCCGCTCGTATAGATGATAGTGGTCCCCTGTGAACGGATGATGCGTGATGCGGTCTGCCCGGTGGAACCCTATCAATGCGGTAGCCTACTGTACCCACCGGCGGGACACATGCCGGGCAGTCCCTTCGCCTGTGCATTCGATCTCGACCAACGATCAGGCCGTCGCGGCGCCGTCTACCGGAAGGGCCGCACCTGAAACGAACGAGGCTTCGTCGGATAGGAGGAACAGCGCGGCGTTGGCGATCTCCTCGGGCTGGCCGGTGCGGCCCATCGGGTTCTGCTGGCCGCGCTGCACGACGAGTTGTTCCTTGTCCATGCCGGAGGTGCGCTGCTGGTCGGGGCGGGCGACAAAGACCCGCAGCATCGGCGTGTCAATCGGGCCCGGGCAGATCGCGTTGACCCGGATTTTTTCGGGCGCCAGGCGCTTGGCCAGCGAGCGCACGAAGCCGACAACGCCGAATTTCGCCATCGAATAGACCGGGCTGAACGCCGAGCCCTGGATGCCCGAGGTCGAGGCGGTAAACAGCAATGCCCCGCCGCCGCGCGCCCGCATCTCTGGGATCGCCGCCTCGGTCGTCACCAGCACGCTGCGCAGATTGAGGTCGATCGCGAGTTCGAAATCGGCCATGTCGAGGCCCTCAATCGAGGCCGGACCGGGATGGCCGACATGGTTCCACGCGAAATCGAGCCCGCCGAACGCATTGGCGGTGCGCCGGACGATGTCGCGCGCGAAATCGTCGGTGCGCAAATCCCCGACCAGCCCGAGCGCCCGGCCGCCCGCCGCGGTGATCTGCTGGACCACGGCGTCGACCCCGGCCTGGTCGATATCGACCACCCCGACCGCCGCGCCCTCGCGCGCGAAGCGCAGCGCCCCGGCCCGCCCCATGCCCGACGCCGCCGCCGTAACGATGCCGATCTTGTTTTGCAGACGCATCATATCCCTCCCGTGATAAGCTCCTTCTCGCAGCTTACCACTTGGCGCCCCACCACGCTGTGTAGTCCATGTCCCAGCCGGGGCCCGTACCCTTGATCAGCGATGAATTGACAGAGATGACGTAAACGCCGGTTGTGGTGACCGGCACCGTCCACTCCTTTTTACCCCTCGTCGTTACGCACTGGCTGACATGGTCGCCCGGGGTACGATTAAACAGCGGCCATACGTGCATCGCCAGGCAACCCCGCCTGATCTCGGCGTCGTATGACACCACGATCGTCTGGCCCTTGAAGAACACGAAATTGCTGAACCCGAAGGCGCTGCCGGCTCTGTCCTCGCCGATGATGAAGTGACCTGGTCCGACGTCTATCGAGCTGCGCGACAGCCATGCGTAGCCAATCCATGGGAAAACACCGGCCGCGTATGCGGCTGCCCAGAGGATCAGCGCGGCGGTGACGCCGACGCCGATGACACGTGCCAGGCCCGAGTTGACCACTTGCGGCAACGGAATTGACAGGACAGCCATCAGCACCTCCTTCGCTGCGGTGAGGTTGGCTGAAATCGATTAAGGAAGAATTCGGATAGTGGGTCAGCGTCGATTGTAACCGGGTTAATTCGGTTTGATGCGCTACCAGGATTTTCCTGGTTTAAGCGGCCATCCCCTTGCCGTCGTAGAGCGCCTCGAAATCCGTCTGGTAGGCGTCGCGGATCGCGTGTCGCCTGATCTTCAAGGTCGGCGTCAGCTGGGCGTTGGCGAGGCTGAACGGTTCGGTGGCGATCACGAAGCGGCGCACCCGCTCGGAAGCCGCGAGCCCCTGATTGATCTGCGCGACGATGTCGGCCATTGCCTTGTGGAAACCGGCGTCGCGCGCCAGGCCGGCGAGGTCGACCGATGTCCCATGTTGCGTCGCGTAGGCAGCGGCGAATTCCGGATCGGGGACGATTACCGCGACGAGATACGGCCGCCGGTCGCCCGATACCATCGCCTGCGCGATCTCCGACGCCAAGGTCAGCGCGCTCTCGACCCGCGCCGGCGCGATCATGTCGCCGCCCGAATTCTTGATGAAGTCGCGTTTGCGGTCGGTGATGCGCAGATAGCCCTCGGGGTCGAGCCGTCCGATATCGCCGGTATGCAGCCAGCCGTCGATGATCGTGCGCGCGGTCGCCTCCGGGTCGTTCCAATAGCCCTTCATCACGTTGGCGCCGGCGACCAGGATCTCGCCATCCTCGGCGATCCGGATTTCGACCCCGTCTAGCGGCGGACCGACCGTGTCGATCCTGACATGTCCGGGCGGGTTGCAGCAGATCACCGGCGCCGATTCGGTCTGGCCATAGCCCTGCAACAGCCGCACCCCGAGAGCGAGAAAAAAGCTCCCGATCTCGGGGTTGAGCGGCGCCCCGCCCGAAACCATCGCCTTCAATCTTCCGCCGAAGCGCGCCCGCACCTTGTCGCGCACGAGCTTGTCGAGCACCGGGTCGAGCAGCCGTTCGCCGTGCGACAGCTTCTCCCCGGCCAGGCGCTTGCGGCCGATCGCGACGGCGCGCTCGAACAGCCGGCGCTTCAGCCCCTGCTCGCGCTGGATGCCGGTGCGGATGCGCTGGTGCATCGTCTCGTAGAGGCGCGGCACCGCGGTCATGATCGTCGGTCGCGTTTCGAGAAGGTTGGTCGCCAGCGTTTCGGCGCTTTCGGCGAAATAGATTTCGGCCCCGATCGAGATCGGGAACATCAGCCCGGCAGTGTGCTCGTAGGAATGCGACAGCGGCAGAAAACTCAGAAACACCTCGTCGCCAAGGCCGAGCATTTCGAGCAGGCGATAGGCGCCGCGGCAATTGTCGATGATGTTGCGGTGACTGAGCATGACCCCCTTGGGCACGCCGCCGGTCCCCGAGGTGTAGATGATGCATGCGGTGTCGTCGGGGGATAGCGCCGCGACACGCCCGGCGAGATCGTCGGCGGCCGTGGCGGCGGCCGCGTCGCCGAGCGCCAGCACCTCGTTCCACGAATGCACGGCAATTCTTGCCGGCGAATCGCCCGGCGGCTCGATCGCGATGATCGCGCGCACGCTCGGCACCTGCTCGGCGGCCGGGATCAGGCGCTCGGCCAGGGCCGCGCTCGAGACGATCGCGACGCGCGCGCCGCTGTTGCCGAGCACGTGGCGGTGGTCCTCGACCGTGTTGGTGACATAGGCCGGGACGGTGACCGCGCCGGCGCTGATGATCGCGAGATCGGCGATGGCCCATTCCGGCCGGTTTTCCGAGACCAGCGCGACCCGGTCGCCCGGCTCGACGCCGAGCGCGGCGAGGCCGCGCGCCAGCCGGCTCACCCGATCCGCCGCCTCCGCCCAGCTCAGCGAGCGGTATGTCCCGTCGCGCTTGGCCCACAGGAACGGCCTGGCGCCGCGTTGCCCCGCCACCTCTAAGAACATCGCCGGCAGGCTCCGGCAAGTCGCGTAATCCATGGCGTCCCCAAGGTCCGATAGCGTCGCGCGCGGTTGGCGCGCCGTCCGCTGCGCCCAATATCCGCCGAGCGATGATACCGGAATTCCACCGTTGAGGGAGCGATGGATCAGAGGATGAAATGACGCCGCAGTGCGATCGCACGTGCTCCGAGACGCGCCCTCCGGGCGCTCCTCAGCATGAGGTGCATCGTTGATGGCATTAAGAAAGATCCTCATCCTGATAGGGTTTGCTGAGCATGGATCCCGGCCTTCGCCGGGATGACGACAAAATTTGCGTGTAGCCCCATCGGCGCCGGAGCACCGTGCGGATAGTCGCTTTTGTCCGCCGGCCCCCTATGATCGGGAAGGTTTCGCAGCACGGGCGCAATCATGGCGGGCTACCGGCTTGGCGTCGATATCGGCGGGACGTTCACCGACATCGTCGTGCTCGGCGAGGACGGCGCGCTCTATCGCCGCAAGATTCTGTCGACTCCGGACGATTACGCCCGAGCGATCGAGAACGGGGTCGCGGCGCTGCTTGGCGACATCGGCATCGGCGCCGATGCGATCGGCGAATTTGCCCACGGCACGACCGTCGCGACCAACGCGATCATCGAGCGCCGCGGCGACCGGGTCGCGCTGATCACGACGTTGGGCTTTCGCGACGTGCTCGAACTCGGCCGCTTCCGCTCGCCGCGCCTCTATGATCTGAGCTTTCGCAAGCCCGAGCCGCTGGTCGAGCGCCGGCTGCGCTTCGAGGTCCCGGAACGGATCGACGGGCAGGGGCGGGTCGTGACCCCGCTCGATCTCGACGCGCTGACCGCAATTGGCGCGCGGATCGTCGCCGAAGGCATCGCCGCCGTCGCGATCTGTTTCATCAACGCGTACGTCAACCCGGCGCACGAGGCGCAGGCCGCGGCGCATCTGGCGCAGCGTTTCCCGGCGCTGTCGATCTCGCTGTCGACACAGCTTTTGCCGCAGATCCAGGAATACGAGCGGACCAGCACGACCGTCGTCAACGCCTATATCCGCCCGGTGGTCGAGCGCTATGTCGGCTCGCTCGTCGAACGCATGGAGCGGCTCGGCCTTCGGGTGCCGCTCCTCTTCATGCAATCGAGCGGCGGCGTGCTGCCGGCGCCGCTCGTCGCGAAGAACCCGGTCACGATCATCGATTCGGGTCCCGCCGCCGGGGTGGTCGGGGCGACCCGGCTCGCCGAGCGGCTTGGCCTCGGCGATCTGATCGTGCTCGACATGGGCGGTACGACCGCCAAGGCCGCGGTCATCGAGGACGGCAAATTCGGCCTCGCGCCCGAGACCGAGGTCGGCGGCGGCGCGGCGCTCGGGCTGCGCCTCATACAAGGCGCCGGCTATGTCGTGCAGGTGCCGACGATCGACATCGCGGAAGTCGGCGCCGGCGGCGGCAGCATCGCCGCGGTCGATCCCGGCGGCGGGCTCTTGGTCGGGCCGCGGAGCGCCGGGGCCGAGCCCGGCCCGGTCTGCTATCGCCGCGGCGGCACGTTGCCGACCGTGACCGACGCCAATCTGGTGCTCGGCTACCTGAACCCGGCGGCGCTGGTCGGCGGCGACCTGGCGCTCGATTTCGCCGCCGCCGAAAGAAGCATCGGCGGACTGGCGGCCGAACTCGGTCTCGACCCGGTCGCCGCGGCATACGGCATCCATTTGATCGCCAACGCCAACATGATGCGCGCTCTGACCGGGGTATCGTCGGAGCGCGGCCGCGACCCGGCGCAATTCGCGCTGTTCGCGATCGGCGGCAACGGCCCGGTTCACGCCGCCAGCCTCGCCGAGACGCTGCGCATAAGGCGCATCGTCGTGCCGCCGGTCGCCGGGCTGTTCAGCGCCTTGGGGCTGCTGTTCGCCGATATCGAGCATCGCTATGTGACGGCGTTCTATCGGCGTCTCGATGAGACGACCCCGGACGACCTCAACCGCGCCGCCGCGCCGCTTGTCGCCGAAGTCGCCGAACTGCTCGCCGCCGAGGGCTTTGCCGGGGCGGCGCAACAGGTCTCGGTCGCGCTCGACATGAAATATGTCGGGCAGATGTCGGCGCTGCCGGTGCCGCTCCCGGCCTACCCGGCCGATGCGGACACGGTGTCCGCGCTGGCCGAGGCGTTTGCCCGGCTGCACGAAGAGACCTACGGCTATCGCTCCGACGGCGAGCGGCTGCAGCTGATCGCGCTGCGCGTTGTCGGACGCGGCATATCGCAACGCTCGCGGGTCCCCGAGAGGCTGCTGCGGCGGTCCGCAACCGACACCGAGGGAGCGGGGCGACAGGCATCTGGACAAGAAAACATGCGCCGGGCCTATTTCGGGCCGGATCGGGGCTGGCTCGAGACGCCGGTCATGTCGCGCGACGCCCTCGGGGACGAGCCGGCGCCCGGGCCCGTTATCGTCGAGGAGTACGATTGCACGACCGTCGTGCGCCCGGGCTGGCGGATCTCCCGCGACGGCTGGGACAACATGATCCTCGAGAGGTGAAATTGACACTCACGGCACGCATGATGCTGATTCTCGCGGCACCCGCAATAATGGCGGCGCTGACAGCGGCGCACGCCGCCGAGGCGGTCAAATCGGGCGAATGGGAATTCAACGCCCAGCTCCAGGGCGCGGCGATGCCGCAACTCCCGCCGGGCGTGACGCTCCCGCCGGGTACGGAGCTGGGGTCCGGCGGCGGGATGAAGGTGACCCACAAGCAATGCGTCGAACCCGACCGGGCGGTGCCGAGCGATCCGCGCCGCGAGTGCAAGGTCGACAGCATGGAACGCAAGGAAAGCGTGATCACCTGGTCGACGACCTGCAAGGCGCCGCAAGGCGCGATCGTCGCATCGGCGGGCACCGCGCGTTACAGCGGCAACACGATGGAAGCCAATTTGAACACGCGGGCGCCAAACGGCAGCGGCGGCTTCTTCGAGACCTCGCAGCACATCACCGGCCGCTATCTCGGCCCCTGCCCGAGCAGATAGCGCCGAGTGAGGGAAAGGAAAAGGCATGACCGACGACCCCGTCACCCGCGAGCTGATCCGCGCCGCGCTTGTCAGCATCGCCGACAACATGGTCGTGTCGGTGATCCGCACCGCGCGCTCGATCGTCGTCAAGAGCAACCTCGACTTCTCGGCTTCGATCTGCGACGCGGCCGGGCGGATGGTGGTGCAGGGCCTCGCATTGCCGGTCCATCTCGGCGCCACGATGCCGGCGCTGGCGGGCTGCCGCGACTTTTTCGGCGACGACGTCGCGCCCGGCGACATCCTGGTGTCGAACGACCCCTATGCCGGCGCCAGTCACCTCAACGACGTCTTCATGTTCAAGCCGGTCTTTGCTGAAGGCCGGCTGTTCGCCTATCTGAGCCTCATTCTGCACCATACCGACATGGGCGGACGGGTGCCGGGCGGGAACGCCGCCGACAGCTCGGAAATCTACCAGGAGGGGCTGCGCATCCCGCCTTCGAAGATCTACGAGCGCGGCGTGCCCAACCGCACCCTGTTCCGCATTATCGAGAACAATGTGCGGGTCGCCGACCGGGTGCTCGGCGACTTGCGTTCGCAGATCGCCGCGCTGCACAGCGCCGAGCGCGAGCTGTTGAAGGTCATCGCGGAACACCCGCTCGACATGCTGCGGGCGCAGATGGACGGGCTCGTCGATCATGCCGAGCGACTGACCCGCGCCGGGATCGCCGCGCTGCCCGACGGCACCGCCGAGTTTGACGAGTGGAACGACGATGACGGCGCCGGCGGCGGTCCGGTCAAGATCCATGTCAAACTGACGATCAAGGGCGACGAGGCAGTCATCGATTTCACCGGGACCTCGCCGCAGAGTTCGGGCGCGCTGAACCCAAATTTCTGGTTTACCGCGTCGTGCAGCTACGCGGCATTGCGCGCCGTGTTGCCGCTCGGCATCCCGAATAATGCCGGGTTCTACAAGCCGATCACGGTCATCGCGCCCGAGCGCAGCTTTGTGAACCCGGTCTTTCCGGCGCCGGTCGGGGCGCGCGGCCAGGCCGGTTACCGGGTGCGCAGCGCGGTCCTCGGCGCGCTCGCCCAGCTCTATCCCGATAAGGTGCCGGCCTGCCCCGGCGGCAACGAATTCGCGATCGTCTTCGCCGGCTATGAGGAAGACCACAAGCCGTTGCTGATGCTCGAATTCCACAACATGACCGGGATGGGCGGCGGACCCGATGCCGACGGCCAGGATGCCGGCCCCTATTGCCTCGGCAATGTCGCCAATGTGCCCATCGAGATCATCGAGGCCGAGCAGCCGGTGCGGATCGAGGAATACGGCTTTCTGCCCGACACCGGCGGCCCCGGCCGCTATCGCGGTGCGCTCGGCATCGTGCGGCAATACCGGCTGCTGGCCGGCGAGGCGACCGTGCAGTTGCGCTCCGACCGCAACGTCTTCCCGCCCTGGGGCCTCCTCGGCGGCGAGCCCGGCGCCACGGGGCGCGCGATCCTCAACCCGGCCTCGAACGCACCCGAGGAATTGCCGTCGAAATTCGTCCGCACCTATCGAAAGGGCGATGTGATCCGCGGCGAGATGCCGGGCTCGGGCGGCCATGGCGACCCGTTTCAGCGCGATCCGGCGGCGGTGCTTGAAGACGTGCGCCAGGAAAAAATGTCGCTCGCCCACGCCAGCGACGCCTACGGCGTCGTCGTCGATCCCGATTCGATGACCCTGGACGTGGCCGGCACGCACCGGTTGCGCGGGGAACGGCCGGCGTAGGCCCCGCTGGAAATCTACGGCGCCGTCGCCAATGGCCCAAACCCTGGGGGCGGGATGCGGCGCTTGGAGGCGGCTTCGTAGGCGGCGGCGATGCGCAAGACGACATCCTCCCGCCCGGGCTCGGCGCGGAACACCAGCGAGAACGGCAGGCCCGGCGCCGGGAGCATCGTCGGCGCGGCGGTGGCTTCCGGGACATAGCGCAGGCGATCGGGGCTCAGCTTGAACACCGGGTCGTAGACCGTGGTCACGTATCCCGCTGGAATCAGAACCTCGGTCAGCCCGGCATTGGGGCCGTAGAACGCCTCCATCCGCAGATTGCCGGCGCCGCCAAGCGGGTCGGGCGCGCCGCCGATCCTGGCCGGCGGCAACGGCGTGTGCAGCCGCACCAACGCGTCGAGCCGGTTCTCCAGCATCACCATCATGTCGAGCCGGCGTAAGAGTTCGCGCAGCATGATGCGCTCGTCGACCCCCTGGCGCCCGCCCAACGGATTGCGCGGGTCGCTGACCTCCTCCCAGTTCTTGAAGGCGGCGCGCCCGTCATCGCCCCAGAATTTCGAGCGCGCGTTGAGCGCGGCGAAATCGGTCAGCGTCTCCTTGTGGCCGCGCGCCGCCCAATCCGCCGCCCGTCGACCCAGATATTGCGGGATGTGGAAGCGGAAGCTCATCGCCAGCTCCTGCTCCTGGATCGTCGCGATATCCAGATTGGCGGGCGGTGCGATGTGCCCCTCGGCCAGTTCGACCAGATAGTCGATCGGGGCCATCGCGCCGCTGCCGAATACCTTGCCGAGCCCCCTCCCTGACCCTCCCCCGCTTGCGGGGGAGGGGAGGGTGCGGGCGGGCAGGAACTCGGTCGGCCGGATCGCGGCGGCGAATTCCTTGAACAACGGCGCGCCGTCGCGCCCGAGCCGGAACAAGAGGTCGGGCATGAACACCGGCACCAGCCTGGCCAGCGCCTGCCGGAAATCGGGGCTCATCTGCGCGAGATCGGGGTCGCGCCGCCACAGCGGATCCGTGGATTCGATAAGCGTCGCGCCGAGCTTGTCGCCCAACACCGATTTGATCTCGGCGGAAGCCGCGGTCGTGATCGGCACGGTCGCCGTCTCGCCGGGGCGCACCAGCATCGACTCGCGGATGATGCCGATGCGCACACCCCGAAGCGCGCCCGGCGCGCCCGATTCCTGCGCGTGCGCCGCATAGCCCGTGCTCAGCACCGACGAGCGCGGCACGGTCGTGTACGGGTCGCGCGGGTCGTAATAGCCGTTCTCCGGGTCCTTCAGCGCGTCGAGCACCTTCGCGCAATCGGCGATCGTGCGGCAGATGATGCCGCTGCGGTCGCAATAGATGTCGGCGCCGATCGCGCCGCCGTCGAAGCCGAGCATCGCCTTGTGCGGCAGAATGAGGGCGCAGGCATTGTGGTTGGCGGGGCCGCGGGTCGAGGCGCGGGTTTCCTCGCCGAGGCTCGCCATGACCAGATTGGCGCTGACCGACACGGCCGAGCCCGAGCTCGAGCCCAATGAGGCGGCGCGGGTCGTGTCGTAGACGTTGGCCGGGTTGCCGCCCCACGAGCTGCGCTGGTAGCCCAGGGTCGAGGGCAGCACCTTGTCGGGAAGGTGGCGGCCACCGGGATCGCCGGCGCGGCCGTTATATTCGGTGCACACCGCCTTGGCGAAGATGATCGCGCCCTTGTTGCGCAATTGCTCGACCAGGATGTGGTCGCGCGCCGGGAAATCGATGTCGTAGGCCGCGTCGCCCCCGCCGGTGGTGCGCATGTCCTTGGTGTCGAACGGGTCCTTGAACGAGAACACGACGCCGTACATCGGCATCGCGGCAAGATCGGGGTTGCTGCCATAGGCGGCGTCAAGTTCGGCGGCGCGCTCAAGCGCGTCGGGCTGATGGCGGAATTGCTCGCAGACCGGCGGCGCGCCGGGCGGCAGGGGGCCTTGCGATGGGTGGCGGTCGAATTCGCCCTTGCAGGTGACCGAGCGCTCGCCGCGGATGTTCAGCGTCGCGAGCGCGTTAAGCTGGCCGGCATTGGGCCGGCCCACGATCATCCCGTATTGCTGCTGTACGCTGGGATCGGAGGCGGTCGCTTCTATACGGCCGAATTCGAGCGGCGGGCCCTGGTATTTGTCGAGGTCGGGGAACAGCGCCGACGCGGCGACGGTTTCGGTCGGGAAGCGCAGCATCGCCCCGGCGCGGATTGTGCCGACCGCTTCGGGAACCGCGCCGCCGTCTTCGGTCACGAGCAGGCTCGCGACCCCGTTATAGGCCCGCGCCCGCTCGATATATTCCTGGACGACCGCGACGCAGCTAATCCGCCCCGCCTTGATTGCGGCATGCAGTTCCTCGATCGTCGCCTCTTCGAGGCGAAACGCCCGGTCGTCACCGGCGCCGTCTCCCGCCATGTGGTCCCCCTCCTTTGTTGTCCGGGCGAGCGAGCCCGATTGACACCACCCTGTCGGTCGGCTACCCCGCTCGGGCTCGGCAGGCGCCGCCGACCATCCGGCAGCACCCACCTTAGCATCCGACGGGGGCCATGTTTTCCGCGCTGTTAGCCTCCGCCATCATCCTCGGCATCGTCGAGGGCGTGACCGAATTTCTGCCGATCTCCTCGACCGGCCATTTGGTGCTCGCCGGCAGGCTGCTCGGGTTTCAGGGGCCGGAAAGCAAGCTCTTCGACATCGTCATCCAATTCGGCGCCATCCTGGCGGTCTGTTGGGTGTACCGCGACCGGTTGTTCGCGGCGCTGATCGGCTTGCGCTCGGATGCCGGCGCGCAGCGCTTTGTCGGCAATATCGTGATCGCGTTCCTGCCGTCGGCGGTGATCGGCCTGATCGCGCACGGCTTGATCGAACAGATGCTGTCCTCGGTCTGGGTCGTGGCGGTCAGCTTTATCGTCGGCGGCGTCCTGATCCTGATAATCGAGCGGGTGCGGCCGCGGCCCCGCGTTCATCGTGTCGAGGCCTTGTCGCTGCGCACCGCGCTCGCCATCGGGTGCTGCCAGGTGCTGGCGATGATCCCCGGGGTGTCGCGTGCCGGCGCGACGATCATGGGCGCGATGATGCTGCGGGTGGATCGCGCGGCGGCCACCGAGTTCTCGTTCTTTCTGGCGATTCCGACGATGGCCGCTGCCTCGGGCTATCAGCTGTACAAGCACCGCGCCGAATTATCCGTCGATAACACGCTGTTGATCGCGGTCGGTTTCGTGGTCGCGTTTGTCTGCGCGATGTTCGTGGTGCGGCGGCTCGTCGACTTCGTCAGCCGGCACGGGTTTGGCGTCTTTGCCTGGTACCGCATCGCGGTCGGCACGATTGCCCTAATCGGGCTGTGGGCCTGGGGCGACTGAAGACGGCCCGGTCCGCATTTGCGTGCCGATAGCGAGCCTATCGGCTACGATATCGCAAACCCGAGATAAGGAGAGCCACCATGCGCCGCGCCGTCATCGTCTCCACCGCGCGCACGCCGATCGGCCGGGCCTATCGCGGCGCCTTCAACGACACCCAGCCGCAGGCCTTGGCCGGGCACGCGATCGCCGAGGCGGTCCGGCGCGCCCGCATCGATCCGGCCGAGATCGACGACGTGATCATCGGGGCCGCATTGCAGCAGGGCGGGCAGGGCTCGAACGTCGCGCGGCAGAGCGCATTGCGCGCCGGGCTGCCGGCGACCGTGGCGGCGATGTCGCTCGATCGGCAATGCTCGTCGGGGATGATGGCGATCGCTACCGCGGCGAAAGAAATCATGCATGACGGCATGACTATCGCGATCGGCGGCGGCGTCGAATCGGTGTCGCTGGTGCAGAACGATCACCTGAACCGCTATCGCGCCCAGGACCCCGAACTCGTCGCGCATATCCCGGCGCTCTACATGACGATGATCGAGACCGCCGAGATCGTCGCCGAGCGCTACGGCGTCACGCGCGAGGCGCAGGACGAATACGCGCTGCGCTCGCAGCAGCGCACCGCCGCGGCGCAGCAGGCCGGGCGTTTCGACGACGAGATCGCGCCGATGCCGTCGGTCATGCTCGCGACCGACCGCGCCACGGGCGAGACCTCGCCGCGCGCCGTGACCCTCGACAAGGACGAAGGCAACCGCCCGGACACCTCGCTCGACGGCCTCGCCAGTCTGAAGCCGGTGTTCAAGGACGGGCAGCGCATCGGGCTTGGAAAATTCATCACCGCCGGCAACGCCTCGCAGCTGTCGGACGGGGCCTCGGCCGCGGTGCTGATGGAGGAAACCGAGGCCGAGCGCCGCGGCCTGTCGCCGCTCGGCATCTATCGCGGCATCGCGGTCGCCGGCTGCGCCCCCGACGAGATGGGGATCGGCCCGGTCTTCGCGGTGCCGAAATTGCTGGCACAGCACGGGCTGACGGTCGACGACATCGATCTGTGGGAATTGAACGAGGCCTTCGCCTGCCAGGTGATCTATTGCCGCGACCGGCTCGGCATCCCGCACGACAGGCTCAACGTCAATGGCGGCGCGATCTCGATCGGCCATCCCTACGGCATGTCGGGCGCCCGCATGGTCGGCCACGCCCTGATCGAGGGGAAGCGGCGCGGCGCCAAGCTCGTTGTCTGCACGATGTGCGTCGGCGGCGGCATGGGCGCCGCCGGCCTGTTCGAGGTGGCGTGATGCCGACGATGGCTGAGCCGATCAATCTGCAGCTGCTGGCGCGGCAGCTAGAGGAGATCCACAGCGATTTACGCGAGATGAACCACAACGCCGAGAACGACCGCCGTAACATTCGTTCGCTGTCCGACAATCTCAGCGCTACGTTACGCAGCCAATTGGATGGATTCGAACGAAGGATGTCGGGACGTTTCGATCGAATCGAAACGCTACTCAGCGCGGATCGGTCATCTGGACGAACGAATCGGTCATCTGGACGAGCGGATCGGTTCGCTGGACGCAAGAACGACCAGCCTTGAAACGCACCTCACGCGCAACGCCGATCGCGTAGGGTGGAGCAACTGCTGCAAGGCCGATAACATGACCATCATCGAAGGCATCGCCGAGCGCATCGGCGCGATCAGCTTCAGCGATCTGCCGCCCGAGGCGGTGGATTGGGCGAAGGTGGCGATCCTCGACACGGTCGGGGTGACCTTGGCCGGGGCCGGCGAGCCGTGCGCGCAGATCGTCGAACGGGTGCTGGCGGGCAACAGCGCCGGCGAATGCCTGATTTTCGGCACCGACCGGCGCGCCGCGCCGCTCGACGCCGCGCTGATCAACGGCACGGCCTCGCACGCGCTCGATTTCGACGATGTCAGCAATTCATTGGGCGGCCATCCGTCGGCGCCGATCCTGCCGGCCCTGTTCGCGTTGGCCGAGACATTGGACTCAAACGGGCGCGAATTTATTGCGGCCTATGTCGCCGGGTTCGAGACCGAGACGCGGATCGCGCGCGGCGTCAATTTCCACCATTACGACAAGGGCTGGCACCCGACCGCGACGTTGGGCGTGTTCGGCGCGACGGCGGCTTGCGCTCACCTGATGCGGCTCGACCGGGCGAAGACGGCGCATGCGCTGGCGATCGCCGCCTCGCTGGCTTCCGGCATCAAGGCCAATTTCGGCACGATGACAAAGCCCCTGCATGTCGGGCACACCGCGCGCAGCGGCCTTTTCGCCGCCCAACTCGCCCGCGAGGGGTTCACCGCCAACCCTGAAGCGCTTGAACACAAGCAGGGATTTCTGCTCGTCTTCAACGGCGCCGGCAATTTTGACGCCGAGGCGATCCTCAAGGACTGGGGCCAGCCCTATGACATCGTCCGGCCGGGGCTCGCGGTCAAGCAGCACCCGTGCTGCGGCAGCACCCACCCGGCGGTCGATGCGATGCTGCAATTGCGCGCCGAGCACGAGATCGCGCCCGCGCGGGTCGCGCGCATCGATTCCTGGACCCATCCGCGCCGGCTCGCCCATACCGACCGGCCCGACCCGCAATCGGGGCTCGACGCCAAGTTCAGCGTGCAATACTGCCTGGCTCGCGCCTTGTTGCAGGGCCGCATCGCGCTCGAGGATTTCGAGGGCGAAGCCTTTCGCGACCCCGCTTCGCGCGCGCTGATGCGGCATATCCATGCCGCGCCGCATCCCGAGATGAACGCGTCCAGCGACGAGCATCTCGGCGCCGAAATCCGCATTACATTCGATGACGGGCGCACGATCGCGCGCCGGGTCGGCAGCGCTCTGGGCCGCGGTCCCGACAACCCGCTTCCCGCCGCCGCCCTCGCCGCCAAATTCGCCAATTGCGCCGCGCGCGCATTGCCTCCGGCGCAGGTCGCCAATGTGCAGCGCATGCTGCTGCAACTCGACGAGGCGGCGAGCCTGCGCGCCGTCGTCGCGGCGATTGCCAAGCCCCCCGATCGGTGACCACCTGGGCATGGGTCCGCTTTAGCGGCTGTGCGCCCTTCGAGACGCCCGCTTCGCGGGCTCCTCAGGATGAGGCAAATATCTGATGTAAAATGAAATACTCCTCATCCTGAGGAGCGCCCCGCAGGGGTGCGTCTCGAAGGACGCGCACCCTCCCACGCCGCTCAGTGGCGCAGGAAATAAACCCGGCGCAGCTGGTCGCGGAAATTGGCGCTGGCGCCGATCGCGGCATGGAAATCCGCCTCGCCCAGCACATAGGTTTCCACCGGGTTGACCGCGCTGACCGTCGCGTTGCGCGGATCGCCGCTCAATAGCGCCAATTCGCCGAAGAAATCGCCGGGGCCGAGCCGGGCGACCTCGTGGTCCGAGCGCTCGACCTTTACCTCGCCCTCGGATATCAGGAACAGCTCGTGCCCGCTCTCGCCTTCGCGGATCACGACTTCGCCCGGCATGTAATGGCGCTTCGCCATGCGTTCGGCGACATGGGTCAATTCGGTCGGGGTCAGCGCCTTGAACGCATCGATCCCCTTCAAGAACTCGCAGATGCGCAGCGCGTCGTTCAGCACGACATCGGAGACGACGCGCCCGTCGACCATGTGAACCAGCCGGTCGGCGAGCTCGATGATGCGGTGGTCGTGCGTCACCATCAGGATCGCGGTGCCGTCCTCGACCGTCAGCTCCTTGAACATCCGGATCACGTTGCGCGTCGAATCCTGGTCGAGCGCGGCGGTCGGCTCGTCGGCCAGCACGAGCCTTGGCCGGTTCGCCAGCGCCCGCGCGATCGCCACCCGCTGGCGCTGCCCGCCGGACAGCGCGCGCGGCTTGTGGCTGATGCGATCGCCCAGGCCCAGGCGTTCCAGAATGGCGACGCCGCGCTCGCGCATCTCGGCGGCCGAAAGCTTGCCGCCGAGTTGCAACGCCATCTTGACGTTCTCGTAGGCGCTCAGCGCCTCGAACAGATTGTGCAGCTGAAAGATGAAGCCGATGTCGCGCCGCACCCGCACCAGCCCGGCCCGGTCGAGCTTCGAGATGTCGTGACCCAAGACTTCGATCCGACCCTCCTGCAGCGAGCGCAGCGCGCCGACCAGGGTCAGCAGCGTGGTCTTGCCCGAGCCCGACGGGCCGGTCATCACGACCAGCTGGCCGGGCGCGACCTCAAGCCCGATATCGAACAGGACCTGGAAGCGGGCTTCCCCCTCGCCGTAGTAAAAATTTACGCCCTCAGCCCGGATGACCGGCGGTCCCGTCAACAGCGGCAGACACGGGTCGGACGCGTCCATCAGAATATTTCGGCCGGATCGACCGCAATAACCCGGCGGATCGCCAGGCTGGCCGAAACCAGGCACATGCCGAGGGTCAGGCCAAAGCTGATCACGGTTTGGCTCAGCGTCATGTGCAGCGGCAGCAGGGCAAGTTCGCCGATCACGCGGTAGACGACGAGACAGAGCAGCCAGGCCGGGACGAACGCGGCCACCGCCGAGAATGCCGCCTGCTGGAACACCACCCCCACGAGGTAGCCATTGCCATACCCCATTCCCTTCAGGGTCGCGTATTGCGCCAACTGGTCGGACAGATCGGTGTAGATGACCTGATAAGAAATCAACATGCCGACGACAAAACCGACGATCGTGCCCATCCAGAATATCGGCCCGGCGGACGACAGATCTGCCTGGAAATCGCGCTCGAAGGCAACGAGTTCCGGCTTGGTCAACACCCGGACCTCGTCGGGCAAAGCGGCGCGCAGGGCCTGCTGCACGGCGGGCGCCTCGGCGCCCGGCCGCAGCTTGATAATTCCGAACTCGACCGGCAGCCGCGCCACATTGGCCGGGTTGCCGCTCAGGAACCCGGCAAAGCTGCGCTCGCTCATCATCACCGTGCCGTTGCTCATGAAATCGGGGCCGAGCGCATAATCGCCGACGATCTGCACAATGCGGCCGTTGATCTCGGTTTCACGAGCGCCGCTCGCCATGCCGAGAAACCGGCGGGCGCGGCGGTCGACGATCACCGCATCCGCCTGTTTTAGCCGTTCGCTTTGCGCCTGGAGTTCGGGCAGCAGGAAAACCGGGTGATCGGGATCGAACGCGAAGACCTGGACGAGGTAGGCGTTGTTCCCGGTCGGATCCTTCCAGAAGAAACGCTCCCACGAGGCGTAGAGCGGGACGATTCCGGCCACCCCGGCAATTTTGCGGGCGGGTTCGAGATCGCGCGCCGGGAACGGGTCTTCGCTGCCGAAACGGTATTTGGTGGCGCGCATGATGAAGAGGTCGCCGTCAAGTTCGCGGACCATGCCGAGCGAGGCATCGAAAAACCCGCGCTCGAAACCGAGCTGGACCAGCATCAACAGAACTGCGAAGCCGATCCCGGCGACCGAGCGCGCGAATCGCCGCTTGCTGGCCAACAGGTTGCGCCAGGCGAGCGGGACAAACCGGGTGTTCGGGAGCCGAGAACGCGTATCGGGGGTCACGATGCGGCGTTCTTAGAAGATTTCGGCGGGGTCGGCTCGGCGCAACCGGGAGAGCGAGAAAATCGCCGAGATCGCCGCCATGAACAGCGCGATTGCGAACACCGCCGCCAGCCGGGCCGGGCTCATCGTCACCGGCAGCAGCGTCTGGCCGCGGATCACCGAATAGAGCCCGAGCGACGCGGCCAGCGCCGGGAGAAAGGCGACAAGCATGATCAGCACGGCCTCGACCAGAACGATGCCATAGAGAAAACGGTTGGTGTAGCCGATCGCCTTCAGCATCGCGAATTGCGGCAATTGCCGGGTGATCTGGGTCGCCAGGGTCTGATAGAGGATCATGATCCCGACGACGAACGCCACGACCAGACCCGACCCGAAGATCAGCCCGGTGCCGGTTCGCGTCGTCCAGAACTCGACCTCGTGCGCGGCCAATTCGGCCCGGGTCAGGATCTGCGTGTCCGCCGGCAAGACCTGGCGCAGCGCGCGGGCAACGCCCTCCGGGTCGGCGCCGGGCTTCAGCGCGACGAGCCCGAGATTGACCGTGTCGGGCGGGCGGGCGGCGAAAATACGGAAGAAATTCGCCTCGTTCGCCAGCACGATCCCAAGCCCGAGAAACCCGGTGCCGAGCCCGTATTGACCGCCGATCGTGATGCGGCGCCCGTCGAGATCGACGATCCGCCCGGTCTGGAGCGGGCCGAAAATCGGGCGGGTCTGGCTGTCCACCAGCACCGTGTCGGGGCGTTCGAGCACCGCGCCCTGGCTCTCGATGTCGGGGACGGCAAAGAGGCCCGAGTGCGGATCGAAGCCGATCACCGTTGCGTCGATGCGCTTGCCGCCGCCGACATCCTGCCACTTCGCGCTGCCGAGATAGAACGGCGTCGCTCGGACGATTTCGGGGTGTCGCGCGACCGCTTCCAGCCGGGCCCGCGGAAAATGCCACGATTCCGCCTGGAAGATGTAGCGGTTGGATGACACCAGCAGATCGAAGCGCATGTGGTCGTACACCAGCATGCCGCCCTGCGGCACCGCGATGAAAAACCCGAGCTCGACGAAGATCAGCAGGATCGCAATGAATATGCCGCCGACCGCCAGCGCGGTGCGTCCCTTCTGGTAGGCCAGTATCCGCCAGGCAACCTCGAACGGCACGGGACGGCGATCCTCCGGGCAAGCAGCAGCGCGACGGCATATCTTATCGGACCGCATGCCCGAAGAGGCCGGGGCCGCGAATCATCGCAGGGCTGAAAGCCTAGCGCATTCCGCCAATGCGCTCGATAGCGCACATTGCCCCCGGTGCTGCCGGATCGCTTGCGAAAAGAGCCGGCAAGACAGTTTTGGGAGCGCATCGATGCACACGATCCACGGCAATTGGAACGGCTCGCCGGACGCGGTGACGCTGATCGACGCGCATCATCATTTGTGGGATCTGTCCCACAAACGGCACCCGAACCTGATCGGCGAGCCGCGCCGCGATTTCTTCATGGGCGACGACAGCGCGCTGCGGCGCGACTACCTGCCCGACGATTACCGGCGCGACGCCGCGGGCCACAACGTCTTGACGACGGTGCATTGCGAAGCCGAGTGGGATCGCGCCGACCAGCTCGGCGAAACCCGATGGGTCACCCGGATCAACGAGCAATACGGCTTCCCCGGCGCGATCGTAGCCCACGCCTGGTTCGACACCCACAATGCCGAGGAAGTGATCGCAGCCCAGGCCGCGTTCCCGCTGGTCCGCGGCATCCGCTCGAAACCGGTTACCGCGCCCTCGCCCGACCGTCTTGATCCAGGCCGCGTCGAGCCGGGCCAACCGGGCACGATGCAGCACGAAAAATGGCTGCGCGGGTTTGCCCTGCTGGAAAAATACGGGCTGTCCTGGGATTTGCGGGTGCCGTTCTGGCATCTTGACGAAGCCGCCGCGGTGGCGCGCGCCTTTCCGAGAACGCCGATCGTCCTCAACCATACCGGCTTTCCGTGGGACCGCAGCGATCTCGGACTGGCGGCGTGGCGGCGGGCGATGGAAACCCTCGCGCGGGAACCCAACGTCCACGTTAAGATATCCGAGTTCGGCCTCAAGGACAGCGCCTGGGATTACCAGTCGAACCGGGCCGTCGTGCTCGATGCGGTGTCGATCTTCGGCATCGAACGGGCGCTCTTCGCCACCAATTTCCCGGTGGCCGGCTTGCGTATCGGATACGGTGCGCTGGTTGCCGCGATGAGCCGGATGCTGAGCCATTTATCGCCCGAACAGCGCGACCGATTTTTCTGGTCCAACGCCAAGGCCTTCTACCGCTTGTAGCCCAAGCCGCGAATCACCTTGTCCGCCCGGCTCGTCTGCCGGTTCGCGCGCGCTCTGAGCCGAACCGTTCAACCTATTGGAATATCAGCAACTCAGCACCGCAACTACACGCCGGTGTATGTATTGCCGGTTCCGGCATACGATTGTAGGTGGATAAATAACCCTCGGGGCAGGGCGTGTCGTCGCAACTTGTAGTCATCGTCGATGACAGCGTCACCAATCTGAAGATCCTCGAACGTTTGGCGCTCTCGCTCGGCGTCGGAACAATCGCGAAGACCTTCGCCGATCAGATCCCCGCCCTTTCGTATTGTTCCCAGCATCGTCCCGATCTGGTGCTGCTGGCGGCCGTAAGCGCCCAGGGCGAGGCGGCGGATTTTGTCGCGCGCTTGGGCAAGCAGCCCGGTTGCGCCGAGGCGCCGGTCATTCTCGTCGGATCCGAGCGGGATCTTGATTGCATCGAGCGGGCGCGCGCGGCCGGCGCCGCCGACCATCTGCTGATCCCGATCGACCAGCGCGATTTCCGCATCCGGGCTTGCCGCCAATTGCAGCGGCAGCGCGCGACGCCTCACGCCGAGAAAACGCCTGCCGAGAAAACGCCTGCCAAGGAGACCCATGGCGAGGAGACCCATGTCGAGGCCGACCGGCGCCATCCCGAGGCGGCGCGGCAGGCTTACGAGACGCTGCTCCGGTTGATCGATGTCCTGCCGCGGATGATCTGCGTCACCGGTCCCGACGGCCGCTATTTGCTCGTCAACCGGCTGTTCGCGTCCTTTGTCGGGGTGCCGGCGAGCCGATTGAACGGCAAGCGGCCGGTCGAGGCGCATGGCGGACCGTTGGCGCGCATCCTGATGGAGGGCGACGAGCGTCTGCTCGCCGGCACCGCGGTGCCGAGTTCGGCCGAGGAGGAGATCGTCGATCGCGACGGCAATTCCTGCGTGCTGCTGACCAGCAAGGCGCTGTTCCACGCCGGCGACGGCGAGGAGGCGATGGTGGTCACCGTCTTCGTCGACATCACCGAGCGCAAGCGCACCGAGTGCGATCTGTTGGCGGCGAAGGAGCAGGCCGAGCTGGCCAACCGCAGCAAGACCGAGTTCGTCGCCAATATGAGCCACGAGCTGCGCACCCCGCTCAACGCGGTCATCGGCTTTTCCCAGGTCATCGCGGGCGAGATGCTGGGGCCGATCGGAACCCCGAAATATGTCGGCTACGCGCGCGACATTCTGGCGAGCGCCGAACACCTGCTCGGCCTGATCAACGATATCCTCGACGTGTCGAGGCTCGAAGCCGGCAAGCTCGATCTGGCCGAGGAGGTGATCGACCCGGCCAAGACCGTCGCCGATCTGGTCCAGCTCGCCGAGGCCAAGGCGCGCGCGAGCGACATCCGCATCGCGATCCGGCGCGAGGGAGCGATCCCGCTGCTGCTGGCGGATTCCCGCAAGCTGAAGCAGATCGTGCTCAACCTGTTGGTCAACGCGATCAAGTTCAGCCATGCCGGCGGCCGGGTCGAGATCGTGCTGCGCAATGTCGGCGGGGCGCTGGCAATCGCGGTTATCGATCACGGGATCGGCATGGACGCCGCCGAGGTCAAGCTGGCGATGACCCGCTTCGGCCAGGTCGCCAGCGCCTGGTCGCGCAAGCATGACGGCACCGGGCTCGGTCTGCCGCTGACGATCGGGTTGACCGAGCTGCACGGCGGCGTGCTGACGATCCACAGCACAAAGGGCGTGGGCACGACGGTGACCGTGGCCTTTCAGCGCGAACGCTCGCAGCCGGCGCCGGATTCGGTCGGCGGCGGCCTCCGCGCGGCCGGGCAGTCCTAGGGTTCCAGCTTGCCCGCGCCCGCCACAAACCTGCTTGATTGGATAACGCAGCGGGGCCAGGACGGGTCGGCCGCGGCAACCGTGGCCGCGAGCCACGTAAAGGCCCCTGACGAGTGCGGCTGGCGCATCGCCGTGGCCGCGCTCGGCTTGTCGGTGGCCGCCATCGTCTCGCCGATCGCGGTCGCATTGATAGCAGCGTCGAACGCGCTGCTGTGGCGTCCGCTGGCCGCGAGTGCGCTCGTCGCGCTGTTGGTGCTGGCGCCGGCTTCGGTCGGCGTCGCGACGGCGCTGGCGGGTGCACGCCGGATCGCCGGGCTCGCCGCACAAGCGGGCTACGAAGCCGAGCAGGCGGTGCTGCGGATCCTCGTCACGACCTTGCTCTTCGGTTTCGCTCTGACCCTGACCCCGTTCGAGGGCCCGGCGGCGCATAGCGTGCCGCTCGCGGCGCCGTGGCTCGTCGCCGGCTGGGCCATGCTGCTCTGGATGGTGTTGTGGCCGGCCCCGTCGCCATGCGGTATTACGGCGCTGCGGCGCTCGACATCGTGCTGTTCTCGGCGTTCCTGCACCTCGGCGGCAGCGATGCCGCCGGTTGGTACCCGCTCTACCTGGCGGCGATTTTCTATGCCGGGCTGCGCTTTGGCCTCGGTGCGCTGCTGACCGTTGCGATCATCAGCATCCTCAGCTTTACCGCGGTCGTGCTGTCGACCGAAATCTGGCGCCAGCAGCCATTCCTCGCGGTCGGTCTGATCCTCGCCCTCGCGGTCCTTCCGGCCTTTGTCGCCGGGGCGATCCGCGGGATCGCGTCGGCGCGCGCCGACGCGGCGCAGGCCGCGGCCGAATGGCAACGCACGCTGCGTCTGATCGCCGACACGTTGCGCGGTCCGATGGCGACGGCGCGCTCGCCGCGAGCCGCCGCCCCGCCGATCCAGGATGTTCTCGATTACGCGGCGCTCGAAGCCGGGACGTTTGCCCCGCCGCTGGAGACCTTCGATCTGCGCGCCTTGATCACGCATAGCCTGGCGCCGGTGCGGGAAAATTCCGGCAAGACCGGCGTGGCGCTGCGCTGGCGGGTCGATCCGCGCTTGCCCTATCGGCTGCGCGGTCATGCCCAGGTTGTCGCCCGGGTTCTGAGCAGCCTCGCCGATCACGCGGTCGCGGTCGCGGTCGCGCAGGCGGCGACGGTGCGCATGACGATCGATTCCCATTCCGGCGGATGCGACGTGCGGCGGGTCCGGCTCAAAATCCGCGTCGACGGCCTCGGCGCGCACCGAGCGGCGGATCTGGCCGCCAACGGGGTTCCGCTGGCGCTGCGGCTGGTCCAGCGGTTGGTAGCGTTGGCCGACGGCACGTTCGCCATCGAGAAGCTGGCCGGCCAACGCACCCGGCTCACGGTTACGCTGTCCCTGGCGATCGAGGCGGGAGCGCCCGGGCCTATCCTCGATCTGAAGCGCCGCGCGGTGCTGATCGTGACCGAGGACGACGAACTTGCCCGCGACCTGGCGGAACCGCTCGCGGCGTGGAATGCCGAGCCGCGTTGGCCCGGCGACACCGACGAAGCCCTGGCCGAGCTCGCCCGTCCGGGCGAGACCCAGCGGCCGATCGTGATCGTCGACGGCCGCGACAGATTGCTGTCGGCGCTCGGTCTGGCGCACCATGCGGCGCGGCTCGGCGGCGAGGCGCCGTTCGTCCTCCTGATCGCCGAGGCCGGGCAGGTCGCCAATCTCGTCGAGGTCGAAGAGGGCGAACTCGACGGCTTCATCCCGGCGCCGGTGACCGAGCAGCTGCTGGCGAACGCGCTTTACGCACTGCCGCTCGACGCGGAGCGTGCGCTGCCGCGCCTCGGCGAGACGTCGCCCCCGGCCCCCGAGCGACAATCCGCACGGCCGCCAGAGCGCCTTCCAGAGCGCCTTCCAGAGCGCCTGCCTGAGCGCTTTCCTGCCGGGGGCGAGCGCATCCGCCAGGAGCCGGAGCGGATCACGCCGATCGCCGCGCATCCCCGCTTTGTCGCCGATGCGCCGCCCGCCGTCGACGCGAGGGTGATCGAGGGGTTGCGCGCTCTCGGCGGCGGCCCGGGCTTTTTGCGCGAGGTCATCGAGACCTTTCGCGCCGACGCAAGACAGATCATGGAACGCCTCGACGAGGCGGTCGCGACCGCCGACGCCGCCGGTTTCGCGCGCTGCCTCGTCGCGCTGCAGCGCGCGGCCGGACATCTCGGCGCCGCGCAGCTGTGCGAGCTGGCGACATCGCTCCAGCGCCTGACGGCCAGCGAGTTGCGCAACGATGGCGCCGCTCATGTTCGACGGCTCGACGCGGAGATCGAACGCCTGGCTTCCGCTCTGACCGAGTTCGTGCCGGCGAGCGAGGCGCGGCGGCCGTAGCACACGGGAGCCTACCCGGCGTTCAGCGCGTCGCGCAGCGCGCTCCATTGGGCGAGCTTTTCCGTGAAGTTCAGCCTTGCATGGGCCGGGCTGGTCGAGGGCAGCGCGACATAGGCCAGACCCGGACGCCGCGCGAAATGGCGGTCGTAGAGGCGCCGGGCGCCGCTGCCGTTGAACGCGACCGCGCGGATGCCGGGCTGCGCGTCGAGCAGCGCGTGGATCGCGTTTGGCGTTTCGGCGCGGATCGTCGCATCGGCGCTGGCCAGCCGTTCGGCGCTGGCGACGACATCCCACAGCGCGATCCGCCGGTCCGCGACAAAGCTGACCCGTTCGGCATAACCCGCCGGCGGCACCGCGCCGAACAGGCCGAAGACAATCGGCCAGAACAGGTTGCGCGGATGCGCGTAATACTCGCCGCGGCGCAGCGATTCCTCGCCCGGCAGCGTGCCGAGCACCAGGATTCGCGGGGACGCGCCGACGATCGGCGGAAAGCTCCGCTTGGGGCCGGCGTCCATGATCTCCCTGGCGGCGCGCTCAGTCGACAAAGCGCCCGAGGCGCACCGCGGTCTGGCCCCGCACGAGGCGCCGCGACGGCATCAGCAGCACGCAATTGTCGTAGGGCGTGCGCACATCGCGGTCTCCATCCGGCCCCTTATCGCGGCCGATCAGAGCGCCCTTTTTGAGCAGCACCTCGAGCCCGCGGAAATCCTCGGCAAACTCAAAGCGGTCGCCCCGGATCGTCACCGCCTCGGTGACCTCGATCACCCGCTGACGCGGCTGCGCCGCGAAATCGGCTTCGCCCAGCGCGGCGACATCGTCCGCCGTCACGATTCCGAGCGCGATCAGAAAGCGCAGCGTCACATCGGTCGACACCTCGGCGGCGCGGCGCTCCCAATGCTGGCCGCATTCGATCAGCAGCGCCGTCTTCTCCGAGGCGGGGTCGCCGAACCCGCCATAATCGCGCATCCGCGGCCCGGCGGCGTGGCCGGCATCGCACATGATCAGCTCGGGAATGCCAACGCGCAGCGCCAGATCGCGCGAGCGCGGCAGCAGGCCGGCGAGCATCAACGGCGCGGTGGCGTACTGCATCGAATGCAGATCGAGCAGGAAATCGGCATCGTCGACGATCGGCCGCAGCGCGCGAGCCCGTTCGAGTTCGACCGAGCCGCGCGGCCCGTCGAGCGTCGCCGGCAACCACAGCCGGTTGAAATCCTCGTCGATATAGCGCGATGCGATCGGATAGCGCGGATCGAATTCTCGATACGCCGCAACATTGTTGAAAGCGAGCGTCAGCCGCCCGCTGCGCGGCCGGACCCCGGCGCGCAGCAGCCGATCGAGCGTGATCGCGCCGCAGATCTCGTTGCCGTGGGTCAGCGCGCAGACCACGACATGCGGGCCGGGCTCGGGCGCGGCAAAGGTCGTGACATAGTCGATGCCGGTATTGCCCGCCCGATACGGCTCGATGTCGGGAGGCGTCAGCTCGACCGTGTAGGCGAGGTCGGACACGGGATGATCCTGCAAAGGCCGCGATGCGCCATTGTGCACCGGTTGCCCGCCGCCGTCACCCGATCCCAGCAGCGACGATGCCGCCCGAGCGGCGTGCAGGGCCGGCCGTGTGCTTATACCGACGACCGTCCGCTCGCGACCCGTAGCGGTCATTGCCGCCCCGCGGCCGGTTCTGCCCCTTAACCGACCTCTGGCTTCAGATGGGAAAGACGAGCGAGATCGGTATCAACGTCGCGTCGGTCACACAGATCCGTTCGGTAAAGTGCAGCGCCCCGTCATCGTCGACGATGCGATCGTAGAGCCGGCCGCAGAGAAACACCTGCGACGGCTCGTTAAGCATCGTTTGGAATAGCGCAAAGCTCGCGGAAAGCCGCATCCCATCGGCCTCGATTGCACGCAGCACAATGCCGCCGATCAGCCGCCGCACCAGCCGCGGCGCATAAAGCGTCGTCTTGCGCAGCGCTGCTACCCGGTCCGCCAGCATCGCCCGGCTTTCCGCCTGCATCAGCCCCAGCGGCAGTCCGGCGTCGTAATTTTCGCGCGACGTGATTTTGTAGACACACGCCTCGGTGAAAAATTCCGGCCAGCGCTCGTATTCGCCCTCGCCCAGAGCATCGTCGTAAGCGGCGTAAAGGTCCGCCAGGCGGTAGCGCAGCTCTGCGGACGCACCGACGCCTGGGGCCACCGCAATCACAGCTGCTAAAGCCCCATGACGGCGCGATAGTGCCTATAGAAGCCGCGGATCGCCGTCTCGGTGAGGGTATGGGGGGCGCTCGCTACATCGCGGCCGCCCATCTCGACAACGCATTCGCCGTTCTCGTCGGCGGCAATGCCGGCCTGCGAGAGCAGCATCGCTTCGCCGTCGTCAACGGAGACGTATCCGGCCGGGCCGAACAGGTTCGATTGGCGCAGCCGCCGCTCGGTCATCTCGGGCGGATCGCCGGCGTAACCGAAATGGGTCCACACGAGATCGAAATTCCGCGCGTCGAGGGGCACGATCTGGCGCATCGCCAGGCCGTTGGACTGCTGCTGCACGACAAGGTTCGGCCACAGCGTCTGGATCACGACGGTGGCCTCGCCGGGGTATTCGCGGACCGGATCGATCAGGCGCGGGTCGGCGAGCCGCAGATCCTGGCGAAAGGCGCGCATCTGCGCGGTGGCGTCATTCGATTTCTGCTCGCCGCGCTGGTTGATCAGCGCGGCGTGACGGCCGGTCTCGTCCATCTCGGTCGCCGATTTCTGATCGAGCCGGAACAGGCCGAACGTTACCAGGAAAACGTGCAGCAGGCTGGCGTGGTACGGGTCCTTGTTGTTCTCCTGATAGAGCTTCCAGTTTCCGGGCAGGCGCTGGCGCTGATAGCCGAGCACCTTCAGCTCGCGCCCGTCAAACGTGCGATCGAACCAGCCGAGAATCGTCGGACCGAGATACTCCTCGATGGTCTCGTTCGGCTGGGCGAAGCTGGCGAAGACGACGCCGTGCCGCGAGGCGACGGCGAGCTGCGTCAAGCCGCGGTCCTCGGGGCGGAAATCCGCCGGCATGCCGCCCTGGCCGCGCAGGCCGCGGCGGAAAGGCACGCCGAGCAGCTTGCCCTCGAGGTCATACGTCCACTGATGGTACGGGCAGATGAATTCCTTCACCGAGCCGCGATTCGCGCTGCAAAATTGCATGCTGCGATGGGCGCAACTGTTGACCAGCACCCGCACCTCGCCGCCGGCCCCACGCACCGCGACGACCTCGCGCGTGCCCAGCCGGCTGCGCGTAAAGTCGCCGGGGTTGGGGATTTCGGCGTCGAGGCAGACGTAAAGCCAGTTCGGCCCCTCGAAGATCCGCTCCTGCTCCCGCGCGAAAATCTCGGGATCGGTGTAGATCCAGTTGGGAACGCGCGACTCGCCGGCTTGGGGCCATTGTCGCGCCACCAATCCCGCTGCCGGTACCCCGCCGTCCGCGGCTGCCATGGACAACCTCTCATCCGACTTCGCCGGATTTCCACCGGTTACGGGACAAGGCTCGCACCTTTGACTTTATCGGGCAATGGCAATAGGGCCGAGCACGGGCAAGAGGCGGACGAACCTCGGAGGTTGACCGCTCTGAAGCGCTGAAACGCCGCTGGCGCCTTCGGATAGCGGATTCCGCGTCAGCGGGCGAGGTCGGCGACGAGGGAGAAGGCGGCGGTGTTGTTGCCGTTCTGGCCGCGGTAGATCTGCAGGTTTTCGAGGACCCGCTGGACATAGATGCGGGTCTCGGTGAACGGGATCATCTCGATCCAGTCGACCATGGTCAGGTCGTGGCCGCGCGGGTCGCCGAAATCGCGCAGCCACTGCCGCACCCGGCCGGGCCCGGCATTGTAGGCGGCGATCGCGAGCGGGTAGGACCCGCCGAAATCGTCGATCATCGTCTCGATGTACGAGCGTCCCAGCGTGACGTTGTAGACGCCGTCGGTGGTCAGCCGCGCCAGCGAGAACGGCAGCTGCAGCTTGCTCGCGACGCCCTGGGCGGTGCCCGGCATCAGCTGCATCAGCCCGCGCGCCCCAACCGGGCTCATCGCCTCGAGCGCGAAGGCGCTTTCCTGCCGCACGATGGCCAGCAACAGCGGCCGTTCGGCGGTGCCGCCGCTGGGCAGCGTCGTCACGGGGTAGCCGCGCACCATCAGCGGCATCCCGGCGTCGATCGCCTTGCGCGCCACCGCGATCGCCAAGTCGATCCGCCCCTGCGACTCGCCGAGCGCGGCGAGCATCGCGAAATCGAGCGGCGTCTTCGCCGTGTCGGCGGCCTGCATCAGGAAGGTCCGGGCGCGCTCGCGGTCGCCGGCGCCAAAAAACAGCCGCGCCGCGCGGACCAGCTCCTTGGCGTCGAAGCGGGCCTGCTCGGTGGCGTTGGGCCGCGGTTCGGGGATCGGCCGCGGCGGCGCGTCCTTGCCGAGCTGATGCGCCGACAGCTGGCCGTAGAAGGTCGCCATGTGCTCGGCGCCGGCGGTGTACCACGCATTGGCCAGCGCCGGCTTGCCGGCCGCCTGGGCGGCGCGCCCGCCCCAATAGGCCGCGCGCGCCTTCGCGTAGGGGCTCGTCACGCGGGCGAGGATATGGGCGAAATGATCGAACGCCAGCATGGGTTCCTTGCGGAAGCGCAGCGCGATGTATCCGCTGAGGAATTCGGAATCGGTATAGCTCTTGTCGTCGCTCGGCGAGGGCTGTGACGCCAGCTGATAGGCGAGCGCATGGTTGCCGGTGGCGAGCAGCCGCCGCACCACGACCAGGCGCTCGCTCCACCACGCCGCCGGGTAGCGCGCGGAATCGGCTTGCGACAGCATCAGCCGCGCCGCGGTGTCGTGATTATCCTTTTTTCGCCACCACCGGGCCTGCTCGAAGATCAGCCCCGGATCGGCGCGCAGCGGGGCCGGGACCTGCGCGGTCAGCTTGCCGGCGTTCGCCGCGTCGCCGGCCAATGCGAGCCGGGCTTCCGCGACGGCGCGGTAGTCGGCCGAAACCAGCGGCAGCATGCGTCGGGCGGCATCGGCCTGGCCGTCCCAGAGCAGGTGGTCGAGCCGCTTCTGGTGGTCTTCCGGCCGCAGCGTCGCGGTGAACCGGGCGAGGAGGGCGCGCTCGTCGCCCGCGTTGAAATCTTCCTCGATCCAGGCCGTTCGCAGCGCCGCCGTGCCGCTCTCGATATTGCCCCGCCGGATCGTCAGCTCGGCGGCGCGCGCCTTGCCGGCGCCGCTGATCGGCGGGTTGCGCTTGAGCCATTCGGCGGCGGTGTCGTCGCTCTCGCCGGCTATCGCGGATTCGGCCCGGCGCCGCAGCGTCTTCTGCAGCGGCCAGTCCGGGTTCTGGTCGATGAATGCGGTGATTTCGGTAAACCGGCCGCCCGGGCTCGACCGCGTATAATCGAGCCAGCGCACCAGCTTTGCCGCGAGCGGGTCGCGGCTTTGCCCGGCCTGGGCATAGGCCTTGGGCCAATCGCCGCCTCGTGCGGCGGCGACCGCCGCCAGCGCCGCGCTGTCGGCCGCGTCCTCGGCCCGCGCCGAGGCGGTGAGCGCGGCAATACTGCCGAGCCCCACAAATAAAAGGCGAATTATCGGTAGCAAAGGCAACCGCTCCCGGCATAATCAAGACGCAAGGCACAGTCTTTACGGGATTAAGCGGTGATCGGCAAGTTGATACTGTAACGGTCGGTAACAAGTGCTGCGCGAAAACGGCGGCAACGGCCGGCAAACGGTGATGTTGAAGCCAAGTGCGCCGGGGTCTATCGTGCGCGCCAGGCCGCGTTTGCCGCCCGGGAGGAAGCCATGTTCAAGGGGTCGTTTGTCGCGTTGATCACCCCGTTTCGCGATGGCGCGGTCGACGAGACCGCGTTTCAGGAACACATCGCCTGGCAGATCGGCCAGGGCACCCACGGGCTGGTGCCGATCGGTACGACCGGCGAGTGCCCGGCGCTCGAGGAGCACGAGCAGGAGCGCTTGATCGCGTTGACCGTGGAGGTGGCGAAGGGACGGGTGCCGGTCATCCCCGGCACCGGCTTCAATTCGACCGCGCATACGATCAAGGCGACGCGCGCCGCCAAGGCGGCCGGCGCGGACGCGGCGCTGGTCGTCTGTCCCTATTACAACAAGCCGACGCAGGAAGGCCTCTACCAGCATTTCAAGGCGGTGCACGATGCGGTCGACCTGCCGATCGTGATCTACAACATTCCCGGGCGAAGCGCGGTCGACATGAGCAACGCGACGATGGCGCGGCTCGCCAAATTGCCCAACATCGTCGGGGTCAAGGACGCGACCAACGACCTCACCCGGCCGCTCAAGATGCGGATCGAGATCGAGGGCGAGTTCAGCCTGATGTCGGGCGAGGACGGGACCGCAATCGCCTATCTGGCGCAAGGCGGCGACGGCGTCATCTCGGTCACCGCGAATGTCGCGCCCGGCCTGTGCTCGGAGATGCATTCGGCGTGGCAGCGCGGCGATTTCGCGACGGTGCGGCGGATCAACGAGCGGCTGATGCCGCTGCACGACGCACTGTTCGTCGAAACCAGCCCGACCCCGGTCAAATACGCCGCCTCGCTCCTGGGCCGCTGCACCCCGGAGGTGCGCCAGCCGCTGTGGGAGCTGCTTCCCGAGACCCGCGAGAAGGTCCAGCGCGCGATGCGCGGCGCCGGCTTGCTCAACTGAGCAAGCGTTCGGTTCCGGGTACGCTGACCGCGCATCGCTTCGCAGCGCCCCCCTCGCCCCCATCGGGGGAGAGGGTTGGGGTGAGGGGGCGGCAGTCGGTCTTGATGCGGGCACTCTCACCCTCACCCTCCCACGCCTGCGGCGCGGGTCCCTCCCTCTCCCGCAATGCGGGAGAGGGGTAAAGGATAGCGACGCGATGCGGGCAACCGACCGTTATGCCGCGCAGAACCGCCGCGCCCGGTTCGATTACCTGATCGAGGACAAGATCGAGGCCGGTCTGGTTTTGCACGGCACCGAAGTAAAGGTGCTGCGTCAGGGCGGCGCCAGCATCGCCGAAGCCTATGCCGACGAGAAGGGCGGCGAACTCTTCCTGGTCAACGCCAACATCCCCGAATACAAGGCCTCGGCCAGCTTCAACCACGAGCCGCGGCGGGCGCGCAAGCTCCTGCTGCACCGCAAGGAGGTCAACCGGCTCTTGGGCGCGATCAAGCGCGAAGGGGTCACGATCGTGCCGCTGGCGATCTATTTCAACGAACGCGGCCGCGCCAAGGTCGAACTCGGTCTCGCGCACGGCAAGAAGAAGGCCGACAAACGCCAGGCGGAACGCGACCGCGACTGGCAGCGCAGCCGGGCGCGCATCATGCGCGCGCGCGACCTATAGGGTCAGCCGGCGAGGCGGTCGGCGAGCGCGGCGATCACCGCTTCGAACATCGCTGGGGTCAGCCGGCCGGTGTTGGTGTTGAGGCGCGAGCAGTGATAGCTGTCGGCGAGAAGGGTTCCGTCCGGCAGTTCGTGCATCGCGCCGTGCGCGAACTTATAGCGGGCGCGCCGCAGCCCGCTCGCCCCGAGCACCGCGTTGTGCGCGATCCCCCCGAGCGCGAGAATGGCCTTCGGTCGCGGCAACGCCGCCAATTCGGTCGCCAGAAAACGCCCGCAGGCCGCGATCTCCGCTGTCTCGGGCTTGTTTTGCGGCGGCACGCAGCGCACCGCGTTGGTGATGCGGGCGCGGCGCAGTTCGAGACCGTCCGAGGGCGCGGCGCCATAACTGCCCGCGGCAAAGCCCGATTTGAGCAGCGTGCGATAGAGCAGATCGCCGGCGTAATCGCCGGTGAACGGGCGCCCGGTCCGGTTGGCGCCGCGCAGGCCGGGCGCCAGGCCGACAATCAATAGCTCTGCATTCGCATCGCCGAACGAGGGGACCGGCGCGTTGAACCATTCGGGATGCGCCAGCCGCTGGGCCCCGCGAAACGCCGCCAGCCGCGGGCACAGCGGGCAATCGCGCGGCGGAACATCGCGGTCGGCTTCGCGGGTCAGCGCCTGGGCCCTGCAATCACACCGTTTCGACCGGCTCGATTAGGGTGCGTCCCATTTCGTCGCGCGGATGGTGGGCGCGCGCGATGCTCGGCGCCAGTTCCTGCAGTTCGACAAAGCTGTCGGCCTGGCGGCGCAAATCGTCGGAGATCATCGGGGGCGAGGAGCGTGTCGTCGACACCACCGACACCCGGACGCCGCGCCGCTGCACCGCCTCGACCAGGCGACGGAAATCGCCGTCGCCGGAGAACAGGATCGCGTGGTCGATATGCTCGGCCATTTCGAGCATGTCGATCGCCAGCTCGATATCCATGTTGCCCTTGATGCGGCGGCGGCCCATCGCGTCGGTGAATTCCTTGGTCGGCTTGGTGACCATGGTGTAGCCGTTGTAATCCAGCCAGTCGACCAGCGGCCGGATCGGCGAGTATTCCTGGTCCTCGATCAGCGCCGTATAGTAGAATGCGCGAATGAGGCGTCCCTTGGCGCGAAACAGTTCGAGAAGCCGTTTGTAATCGATATCAAACGCCAGACCTCGCGCCGCCGAATAGAGATTGGCCCCGTCAATAAATATCGCAATGCGTTCTTCTGGATAGAAAATCATCCGAAACCTCAGCAGGGGACTGAACAATTCGGTTATTCTCATGCGCGAGGGATTCGCCGTCAAGGGCGGCGCGAGTGATCCTCGTTGGCATCGGCAGCAATCTCGCGGCGCCGGGTTTTGCCTCGCCGATCGCGACCGCGACCGCCGCCGTGGCCGAGTTGCCGCGGATCGGCGTCAGGGTCGTGCACAAATCGCGCTGGTATCTGTCGCAGCCGGTGCCGCCATCGGACCAGCCCTGGTATGTCAACGCCGTCGCGTCGGTCGAAACCGCGCTTGATCCGGACGCGCTGCTCGATGCCCTGCTGACGCTGGAGACCCGCTTCGAGCGCCGGCGCGGCGAGCGCAATGTCGCCCGCACCCTCGATCTCGACCTGCTCGATTATGACGGTCGCCAATCCGCGACCGAGCGGCTGGTGCTGCCGCATCCGCGCCTGCACGAGCGGCGCTTCGTCCTCGCGCCGTTGACCGAAATCGCGCCGGCATGGCGGCACCCGCACCTCAGGCAGAGCGCGGCCGCGCTGCTCGCGCGCCTGCCGCCGGGCCAGCCGATTCGCGCGCTCGGCGAACCCGGCCGGGAATAGAGGTTGGTCCGGGATGGCGCTGGAGATGAGTTGTCGTTGCCGGGGGACACCGATATAAGGCCGCGTCGGCGTGTGCGTAAACTTGGCGCGAGGCTTCCGCGGTGACCGTCCACGACGATTCTCGCTTCAACATGGTCGAGAATCAGCTGCGTCCCAACAAGGTGACCGACGAGCGGGTCATCGACGCGTTCACCCGGATCCGGCGCGAGCTGTTCGTGCCCGCGTCGCTGCGCGGCGTCGCCTATGTCGACGACCATCTGCCGCTGGGACAGGGCCGCTTTCTGGCACAGCCGATGGTGGTGGCGCGGCTGCTGCAGGCCGCGATGGTTCAGCCGAAGGACACCGCGCTGGTGGTCGGCGCCGGCGTCGGGTACGAGGCGGCGCTGTTGGCGCTGCTGGCGCGCGGGATCGTCGCGTTGGAGGACAACCCGGATCTGGCGCGAATCGGCCGGTCGGCGCTGGTCGATCACCGGATCGCCTCGGTCAGCTACATCGAGGCGCCGCTTGCGCCCGGCCATCGCCAGCGTGCCCCCTATGATTTGATCCTGTTCGGCGGCGCGGTCGCAGCAATTCCCGACGAAATTGGCGCGCAACTCGCCGAAGGCGGGCGCATGGCTGTGGTTTTGCGGCCACATGAACGTGTTGCACGCGCCACTTTGATCGTGCGTACTGGCGGAGTGCTCGCGCATCGCGTTATATTTGACGCCGCTACGCCGCTCCTTCCGGGTTTTGACGCGGGTCGCGGCTTTGTGTTTTGAGGGGGTGAATGCCGCAGCCCAGGGGGTGGCACAGAGGTCGGTCGCCGTGGGGGGCAACCGGCCGAGCCATCTGCGTCGTGGCGGGGGTGCTGCTTGTCGGCAGCCCGGTCGCGGCGCAGACGCTGACTGAAGCCTTTGCCTATGCCTACAACAACAACCCGCAGCTGCTGGGGCAGCGTGCGTTGTTGCGGGCCACCGACGAAACGGTGCCGCAAGCGCTGGCCGGTTGGCGCCCGACGGTTACCTTCACCGGCCAGGCCGGGTTCAACCGGACCGGGTTCGAGCAGCCAAACGCGGTCACCGGCGCCAGCACCCCGACGCAGTTCGGCAGTTTCGTCAGCAAATCGGTCGGGCTTCAAGCAGTCCAGCCGGTGTATCGCGGCGGCCGCACCGAGGCGCAAACACGCCAGGCCATCAATACCGTCCAAGCCAGCCGCGCGCAGACGCTCGCGGTCGAGACCCAGGTGTTCCAGTCGGTCGCGACCTCTTATCTCGATGTGGTGCGCGACCAGACGCTGGTCGAGGTCACCCGCAACAACGAGCAGGTCCTGCGCAAGCAGCTGCAAGCGACGCAGGACCGCTTTCGGGTCGGCGAGGTAACCCGCACCGATGTGGCGCAGGCCGAATCCTCGCTCGCGCAGGCGACCGCCCAGCGCATCACCGCCGAGGGCAATCTCGAGGTCAGCCGGGCCAATTTCGGCCGCGTCGTCGGTCATCCGCCGGGCCGGCTGTTGATGCCGCGCCAACGACCGGCGTTGCCGGCGTCGCGCGAAGAGGCGCAGGCGCTGGCCGCCAACAACAACCCGAACGTCATCGCCGCCTCGTTTAACGAGCTTGCCGCGCGCGACAATGTCGACTTGGTGCGCGGCCAGCTGATGCCGCAGATCGCGATCGTCGGCGATCTCAATCGCAGCTTTTCCCCCTCCTTCACCCAGCGCAATTCGCGCATCGACACGGCCTCGGTGGTGGCGCGCATGACCGTGCCCCTCTATGAGGGCGGCGCGGTTTACGCGCAGACGCGAGCTGCGCAGCAGACCGTCGGTCAGCGGCGCAGCCAGGTCGACGACGCGCGCCGTGCGGCGGTGCAGACCGCGACCCAGAATTGGGAGACGCTGCACGCGGCGCGGGCGGCGATCGCCTCGTTCGGCATCGCGGTGCGGGCGGCGCAAATCGCGCTTGAGGGAACCCAGCAGGAAGCGCTGGTCGGCTCGCGCACCGTGCTCGACGTCCTGATCGCCGAACAGCAATTGTTCACCACCCAATCGCAGCTGGTGACCGCGCAACACGATGCCGCGCTCGCCGAGTACAATTTGACCGCGGCGGCCGGCCGGCTGATCGCGCCCGAACTAAAGCTGCCGGTCAAGCTCTACGACATGGAGCGGCACTACAAATCGGTGAAGGACAAGTGGGTCGGATTTGGCGGCGGCCTCAAGGAGTAGCGGCCAGCCGGCGACGCGGCGCCGGCGCCGAGCCGACGGCGCCCATCCCGCTGGCACATTAGCGCGGAGTTGCGTAGGTTAGAAGCGGACAACCCCTGGCTATGGTCGCCGCCGATGTCGGACGCAAAATCTCCGCCGGATCTGTCGATGGACGAGATCCTCGCGACCATCCGGCGCATCATCGCCGAAGATGAACAATCAATCGCGGGCCCGACCGCCGGCGGCGCGGCGGGTAAAACCGGGCCTGGCACCTCAAGCACCACCGCCATAGGCCCGGCCGCCACAGGCTTGACCGCGCCCGGCGACGGGTTGGGCGCCGGGGCGGCGACCGCCTCGTCGGATGCGGCCGATGACGTATTGGAACTGACCGACGCGCTCAACGAGGACGGCAGCGTGCGGCGCCTTGCGCCGATCGGCTCCCCGTCCTACGGGAACCGCATGATCGAGCCGCCGCCGCTCGCCGAGCGCATCGAGCCGTCGCCCAATCCCGAGCCGGGGCCCGAGCCGAAACCCGAGCTAAAACCGGAACCCGAGCCCGACCCGGATCTGTGGCGCCGCCCCTTACCGAGCCGGCCGCCGCTCGAACCCGCCGCCGCGGACGACGAGCGCCTGGTCTCCGAGGTCACGTCGCTCGCGACAGCGGCGGCGCTCGCCCGGCTGGCCGCGGCGCCGCGCGGACGAGTCGAGGCGCCGCGCGTCGGTGATCGCCCGCTCGAGGACATGGTGCGCGAGCTGCTCCGCCCGCTGTTGCAGACCTGGCTCGACGAGAACCTGCCGCCGATCGTCGAACGCCTGGTCGACGCGGAAATCGCGCGGATCGCCGGCAAGTCCGGTCCGGCTTGAGAGAGGCGCGCACGCCTCTCGGCCGCACAGGCGCGTCGGTCCATCGTTAGCGATGGGCCGCCAGCCCGGTTCGGGCGTTGTCCAAAATGATGTTTTGCTGAGGGACAGTTCGGCGATGCTGGACAAAACCTATCGCCCCGAGACCGTGGAAACCCGCCAATACGAGGCGTGGGAGCGCGCCGGCGCGTTTGCCGCCGACCCGGCCAGCGGCAAGCGTCCCTATACGATCATGATGCCGCCGCCCAACGTGACCGGCAGCCTGCACATGGGCCACGCGCTGACCTTCACGCTGCAGGATATCCTAATCCGCTTCGAGCGCATGCGCGGGCGCGACGCGCTGTGGCAGCCCGGCACCGATCACGCCGGCATCGCCACCGAGATCGTCGTCGGCAACCAGCTCGCCGCGGAGGGCAAGACCCGCGGCGAACTCGGCCGCGACGCCTTTATCGAACGGGTCTGGGCGTGGAAGGAGGAATCGGGCGGCACGATCACCCGGCAATTGCGACGGCTTGGCGCGTCGGCCGATTGGCCCCGCGAGCGCTTCACGTTGGATCCGGCTCTGTCCGCCGCGGTAGGCCGGGTGTTCGTCACGCTCTATCGCGAGGGGCTGATCTACCGCGACAAGCGCCTCGTCAACTGGGATCCGGTCATGCACACGGTGATCTCGGACCTCGAAGTCGACAGCCGCGAGACAAGGGGCTCGCTGTGGCATATCCGCTATCCGATCGACGGCGAGAGCGGCCGGTTCATCGTTGTCGCGACGACAAGGCCGGAGACGATGCTCGGCGACACCGGCGTGGCGGTCCATCCCGAGGATGCGCGCTACGCCGATCTGGTCGGCAAATTGGTGCGACTGCCGCTGGTCGGGCGCCTCATCCCGATCGTCGCCGACGAATACGCCGACCCGGCGCTCGGCAGCGGCGCGGTCAAGATCACCCCGGCACACGATTTCAACGATTTCGAGGTCGGCCGGCGGCATGGTCTCGAAGCGATCAACATCTTCGACCGCGACGCCCACCTGAACGACGCAGTGCCCGAGAAATACCGCGGGATGGAGCGGTTTGCCGCGCGCAAAGCGGTGCTCGCCGATCTCGAAGCCGAGGGGCTAATCGAGAAAATCGACGACCATGTCCTGATGGTGCCGCACCACGACCGCTCGGGCGAAATCATCGAGCCGTGGCTGACCGACCAGTGGTTCTGCAACGCCGCCGAGCTGGCGAAACCGGCGATCGCGGCGGTCGAGAGCGGGCGCACCCAATTCGTCCCGCGGCAATGGGAAAACACGTTCTTCGAATGGATGCGCAACATCCAGCCCTGGTGCATCTCGCGGCAATTGTGGTGGGGGCACCAGATCCCGGCCTGGTACGGCCCGGACGGCGCGGTGTTCGTCGCCGAGAGTGAGGAAGAGGCCGCGCGCGAGGCGGCGGCGCATTACGGCCATGCCTCCGCGCTCGCTCGCGACGAGGACGTGCTCGATACCTGGTTTTCATCGGGGCTGTGGCCGTTCTCGACCCTCGGCTGGCCGGAGCAGACGCCGGAGCTGGCGCGCTATTATCCGGGCGACGTATTGGTCACCGGCTTCGACATCATCTTTTTCTGGGTCGCCCGGATGATGATGCAGGGGCTGCATTTCAGGGGCGAGGTGCCGTTCCGCACGGTCTACATCCATGCCCTGGTGCGCGACGAGCGCGGCCAGAAAATGTCGAAATCGCGCGGCAACATCATCGACCCGCTCGATTTGATCGACCGCTTCGGCTGCGACGCGCTGCGCTTTACGCTGGCCGCGCTCGCCTCGCCCGGCCGCGACATCAAGCTCGCCGAAGCGCGCGTCGAGAGCTCGCGCAACTTCGCGACAAAGCTGTGGAACGCCGCGCGCTATGCCGAGATGAACGGCTGCGCGCCCAAGGACTTAAAAATCGGGCCGGTTTTCGACCCGCGCGACTGTCGGCAAACCGTCAACCGCTGGATCGCCGGCGCGACCGGCGAGTGCGCCGCCGCGGTGACGATGGCGCTCGAAAATTTCCGCTTCGACGAGGCGGCGCATCTTCTCTACCACTTCGCCTGGGGCAGTTTCTGCGACTGGTACCTCGAATTCACCAAGCCGATCCTGCAGGGCGAGGACGCGGCCGCGCGCGCCGAAACCCAGGCGACGACCGCCTGGGTGCTGGCGCAACTGGTTCGCCTGCTGCATCCGCTGATGCCGTTCATCACCGAGGAGCTGTGGGGTCAGCTTGGCGAGGGCGGGACCGGATTGCTGATCGCGGCGCGCTGGCCCGATTTGCCGCCGGACCTGCACGACCCCGAGGCGGCGGCCGAGATGGAGTGGGTGGTGGCGGCGATTTCGGCGATCCGGGCGATCCGCACCGAGGTCAATTTGCCGGCCGGCGCGCGCGTGCCGCTCTTCGTCAAGGATGCCGATGCGACCGCGGCAGGACGGCTCGAGCGGTACGGCGAGCATATCGTGCGGCTGGCGCGGGTCGAGCGGATCGAGGCGGTCGACGCTATCCCCGAGGGCGGGGTCGCCGCGGTGATCGAGGGCGCGACCTTGATCCTGCGAGTCGGCGACATCATCGATCTGGCGCGCGAAAGGACGCGGCTCGCCAAGGAGATCGGCCGGCTTGATTCCGATCTCGCCAAGTTCGCGACGAAGCTCGCCAACCCGGCGTTTCTCGCCAAGGCCAAGCCCGAGATCATCGACGAGCAGCGCGAGCGCGAAGCCGACACGCGCCGCGACCGCGACCGCCTGCGCGCTGTCTACGAGCGCATCGCGGCCCCGTGAGCCCGCCGAAGCGCCGGCTCAGCCGGCTTTCTTTTCGTGCTCCATCGCGGCCCGCAAGATCGCGTTGATCCGGGTCTGATATCGCGGATAGCGCCGGAAATGCTCCAGCACGTCGCGGTCGAGCCGGATGCTGATCTGTGCCTTGGGCGTCGGCATGACCAGCGTGGCCGACGCGAACCACTCCGCATCAAGTTCCGGTGCAGCATCGGGGTCATCCCGAATCGCGGCAGCGATGTCCTCGTCGGTCAAGGCATCGACCCGCGCCCAATCAGTTTGGGGGCGCTCGGCCACGATGCGCGATTTCTTCTTCAAAGATTCCTCTCTCACGAGAGTTTGCCTTTCTTGCTGAGATTACTCGACGAGTTTCTCCTCGCCGGGTGTAGACGACTACGAGAATACACCCGTCAACCACGCCAGTGGCGATGATCCGGGTCTCTGCGTAATCGCGGCGTTCATCTATGTTTTCGACTACAGATCCATCCCAGATTTGGCTGGCTGTCGTGAAATCGAAACCGTGTTTTTGGAAATTAAGGGATTCCTTCTTTGGGTCCCACTCGAAGTTGGCCACCTGGCCCTCCTAAATTTGGGGTTGTTATTCATTGGTTTCGTTCTCCAGTTTCAGTTTCAGTTTCAGAACGTTACGTATCTACGATATGTATATATTGGACCGCGTGTCAAGGATGGGCGTTGCTAATTGGCGAGAACCGGCCGCCTCCGGTATGGTCGTGCCGGCTGGACAGTTCATCCCGAATGAGAAGCACGCGTGATCCTGCGCACCGAAGACCTTATGTCACGCGGCCTCGTCGCGCCGGAGCGGCTCGACGAGTTGCGCCGGGTGGCGGAAAAATTCGCGGTCGCCGTCACCGACGACATGGCGGCGCTGATCGACCCCGCCGATCCGGCCGATCCGATCGCGGCCCAGTTCGTGCCGCAGGCGGCCGAACTGGAAACCGCGCCCGACGACCTGCCCGATCCGATCGGCGATGAGCGCTGGTCGCCGCTGCCCGGCATCGTCCACCGCTATCGCGACCGGGTGCTGCTGAAGCCGATCCTGATCTGTCCGGTCTATTGCCGCTTCTGCTTTCGACGCGAGCAGGTCGGCAAGGATGACGGCGTCCTCGCGCCGGCCGCGCTCGACCGCGCATTTGGCTACATCCGCGAACATCCGGAGATTTGGGAGGTCATCGTCACCGGCGGCGACCCGTTCATGTTGTCGGCGCGGCGGATCGCGGCGATCGTGCGCCGGCTCGACGCAATCCCGCATGTCGCGGTGATCCGCTTTCACACGAGAGTCCCGGTGGCCGATCCGGGCCGCGTCGGGGCCGCGCTGGTCGCCGCGCTGGCGGCCGAGAAGGCGGTCTATGTCGTCGTCCACGCCAACCATCCGCGCGAATTGACCCCGGCGATGCGGGCGGCGGTCGGCCGGCTCGTCCGCGCCGGCATTCCGGTGCTGTCGCAGAGCGTGCTGTTGCGCGGCGTCAACGACGACACCGCGGTGCTCGAAGCGCTGTTCCGAGGTCTCGTCGCGATGCGGGTCAAGCCCTATTACCTGCATCATCCCGACCTGGCCGCCGGCACCGGCCATTTCCGCCTCGACATCGCCGAGGGGCAGCGTCTGGTCGGCGCCCTGCGCGGCCCTGTGTCGGGCTTGTGCCAGCCGACCTACGTCCTCGACATCCCCGGCGGCTACGGCAAGGCGCCGATCGCCGCGAGCGCCGCCGAAAGAGACCAACGGTCGGGGATCTGGGTCATCGAGGATTCGGCCGGCTGCAAACACTCCTACCCGCCGCGGTCCGATCCGGCGGGCGGCTCGAATTAAGCATCAATTCTCTGGCAATCTTGTCGCGTTGTGCGAATGGTTGCGGCATGCCGCTCGCACGAAATTGTTGTGCCGAAAACGACCGCCGAAACGATCGCCGCTATGCGCTCCCGGTGTTGGAGATCGCAATCGGCGATGAGCGTTTCCGCGTCATCAACTGCTCGATGCGCGGCGCCTTGCTTTATGGCATCTGCGATTTGGTTGGCGTCCGGGTGCGGGGCGAGATGGGCGTGCCGGGGTCGAGCGATACGCTGCCGTTTGCCGCGACCGTCGTGCGCGCCGATCTCGACACCGGCAATTGCGCGATCTGTTTCGAGGATTATCGCACCGAGCGGATCGAGTTTCGCGAGGATACCCACGCCGCGCCGCTGCAATAGGGTTGTTCTGGCGCCGGCGAATCGGCGCCCGCGCTCAGATCGCCAGCTCGCACCAGATCGGCGTGTGGTCGGAGGCTCGTTCCTTGCCGCGCGGGGTTTTGTCGATCTCGCATGCCGCGACCCGGTCGGCTGCGTGCGGCGACAGCAGCAAATGGTCGATCCGCAGCCCCTCGTCGCGATGCCAGCGGCCGGCCTGGTAGTCCCAGAACGTGTAGCGGTGCGGCTCGCGATGGAATACGCGATAGGCGTCG
>CAMATN010000006.1 GCA_945861155.1 Rhizobium sp. Q54 | reverse complement strand
GGAGATTCGCCTCGTCAACCGTACGCTTGCCCGCGCCGAGGCTATCGGCCGCGACCTGGCGGCGCCGCGCAGCCGGGTTTCGGCGCATTCCTGGAATGAGCGCGATGCCGCGCTTCGGGATGCCGGCATCCTCGTCAACACGACGAGCCTCGGCATGGGCGGCCAGCCCGAGCTGGAGATCGATCTGTCGCGACTGCCATTGGCGGCGGTCGTCGTCGATATCGTCTATGTGCCGCTCGACACGGCGCTGCTGGTCGCGGCGCGACAACGGGGCCATCGCATCGTGGACGGGCTCGGCATGCTGCTGCACCAGGGCCGGCCCGGGTTCGAGGCGTGGTTCGGCGCCCCGGTGCAGGCGACCCGCGAGTTGCGCGCCGCGGTCCTGACGACGCTGACGGCGCCGCGGTGATTGTCCTTGGCCTGACCGGCTCGATCGGGATGGGGAAAAGTGCTGCTGCCCGGACGCTGCGGGGGCTGGGCGTGCCCCTTTTCGATGCCGATGCGACGGTCCACCGCCTGCTCGGGCCGGGCGGCGGCGCGGTCGACACGGTCGAGTCGCTCTTTCCCGGGGTGCGTACCGATACGGGCGGGATCGACCGGCGGCGCCTGGGTCAACGTGTATTTGGCGATGCCCCGGCGCTGCGCCGCCTCGAAGCCGTCCTTCATCCGATGGTGCGGACCGCCGAGAAGCGCTTTGTCGCGCGGGCTCGGGCCCGGCGCGAGCCGCTCGTCGTGCTCGATATCCCGCTGTTGTTCGAAACCGGCGGAACGGGGCGCTGCGATTACGTGCTGGTCGTTTCGGCGCCGCCGCGGGTGCAGCGCGAGCGCGTGATGCGCCGGCCGGGCATGAGCGCGACCCGGTTCGCGGACATCTTGCGAGCACAGATTCCGGATCGCGAAAAACGCCGGCGCGCCGATTTCGTCGTCGCGACCGCGCTCAACCGGGGAACGACATACCGGCGGCTCAAAGCGGTTGTCCGAGCGTTGCGGCAGGGGGAGTTGCCGCGGCATCGGCCTGGGGGGAAACGATGCGCGAGATCGTAATCGATACCGAAACCACCGGGCTCGATCCGCGGGACGGACACCGGATTGTCGAGATTGCCTGTATCGAGCTGGTTCACCATGTCCCGACCGGGCGCAAGTTCCAGCGCTACGTCAACCCCGATCGCGACATGCCGGCGGAGGCGCTCGCCGTGCACGGGCTGACCGCCGAATTTCTCGCCGGCCAGCCGCGCTTCTCGGAGATCGTCGATGAGTTGGCGCAATTTGTCGGCGGCGACCGGCTGGTCATTCACAATGCGGAGTTCGATCTCGCCTTTATCAATGCGGAATTGGCGCGGCTGGACCGCACCCCGCTCGTTTGTCCCTTCGTCGATACGCTCGCGGTCGCGCGGCGGCGATTTCCGGGAGCGCCGGCCAGCCTTGACGCCTTGTGCCGGCGCTTCGCGATCGACCTGTCGTCGCGCGACAGGCATGGCGCCGAGATTGATTGCGGGCTGCTTGCGACGGTTTATCTCGAACTGCTCGGCGGCCGGCAACCAGGGCTCGATTTCGCCGCGAGCCCGGACGACAGCATCTCGGGGCGAATTGGCGCGCTAGAGGGCCGCCCGCCGCGGCCAGCTCGCCCGCATGCGCCGTCCATCGAGGAGCTGATGGCGCATCGGGCGATGCTGGCCGGTGTCAAGTCGCCGCTATGGCTGGCTGCCGGCTGATCGGGTCAGGCGGTCGCGCTGCCGGGCATCTGGGTGCCGATCTGCTGGCCGCCTGGCTGCTGGGCCGCGGTATTGCGCCGCAACAGCTCGCCGAAATCGATCGGGTTGATCATCAGCGGCGGGAACCCGCCATCGCGTGTTGTGTCGGCAACGATGTTGCGCGCAAACGGAAACATCAGCCGTGGCGTTTCGACCAGCACGACCGGGCTCAGCATTTCCTGCGGGACATTGCGGACGGTGATGACCGCGGCATAGGTCAGCTCGATCAGAAACAGGGCTTCGGCCTGGATATTGGCGCTGGCCTTGATCGTCAGCACGACCTCGTAGGTGTCGGGACCCAGGCTCTGTGCCTTGACGTCGACATTGATCTCGACCGAAGGCTGTGTCGTTTGCTGCCTCAGGCTGTTTGGCGCGCGCGGGTTCTCGAACGACAGATCCTTGATGTACTGCGCGTTGACGATCAGCTGTTGACCTTGCGGCTGCTGGGGCGGCTGCTGGGGGGTCGCGGACGAATTTGTGCCCGCACCGTTGTCTGTTGCTTCTGGCGCCATGATTTTCTCCTCGCCCGCCTGACGGTAAATATGATGCGTGGCCGGGCAAAATGCTCGGCCGGGTCGCGGCAGCGGCTAGCACGGATCGCATGGCGGGGGCAATCGCGCTTGCCGCCGGGAGACAGCCGCGAGGGCCGCCAACCGGCCGCGAACTCATCCTGAACCCCGGCCGCTTGCCCGCGACCTGATGACCGCCTATCTACTCTGACAGCCGTTCTCTGTTTCGATAGCCGTCTACACCAAAGTAGAGCCACGCTTCCCCGGGCATTCCGGGTAAAATCGCAGGGTCCCGGAAAACGATGGGCGATTTCCCGCATTATTTCGACATTATCTTGTTCGCGATGGTCGCGGCCTTTCTGGTGTTGCGTTTGCGCAGTGTGCTGGGGCGGCGCACTGGCAACGAGCCGCGACCCGATCCGACGTTGCGCCGGGCTGAACCCCCGACAGGGGACAAGGTCGTTCCGCTGGGCAACCGCGGCCCGGTCCCGGCTCCGCTGGTGACGGCGACGCCGGCAGACGCCGTGGCGGCAGGTCTGGAGCGAATTCGGGCGGCCGACCCAAACTTCGACGCCGGCGAGTTCATCGGGGGTGCGCGGGCGGCGTTCGAGATGATCGTCGCGGTCTTCGCCGGCGCCGACAAGGCGCGGTTGCGGCCCCTGCTTAACGATGAAGTCTACGAGCCGTTCGCAACGGCGATCGACGAGCGCATTGCCGCCGGCGAGACGCTGGAAACGCGTATTTTGCAGCTCAAGTCGCTCGATATCGTGGAGGCGGGATTGGCGGGACGCACGGCCCGGGTCACGATCAAATTCGTCTCGGATCAGATCAACGTGTTGCGCGCGCATGACGGCAGCATCGTCGATGGCGACCCCGAGCACCCGACCGAGAAGACCGATTTCTGGAGCTTTACCCGCGACACCGGCTTGTCCGACCCGAACTGGGTTTTGGTGGCGACCGCCAGCGGCTGATAGCCATCGGTAAATTTCCACCGGCTGATCCGGCGCGGTGACCCGAAGGGCGCGGCTCACAGCCGGCGCTACTCTGTTGCTCGCTCTGATCGTCGCGGCGCTGGCGGCGGCTTATCTGCTGCGTTCCAAGCCGGCAACCCGATTGACCTTGGCGCCGGCCCGGTACGATCAGCTCGTCGGCTGGAGCGATGACCGGGTCGCCGCCGCCATCCCGGCGCTGTTGCGTTCGTGCAAGGCGATTCTCGCCAAGTGCGACGATGCGCCGCTCGACATCAAGACCAAGGGCGCTGATTTCGGGCCGATCGGCGAATGGCGTGCGCCTTGCGCCGCCGCAACCGCGTTGGTCCCGGCCGATGATCAGGCGGCGCGGCGGTACCTCGAGACGGCCTTCGTGCCGTTTCTCGCCGGCAACGAGGGGAATAGCGACGGCCTCTTCACCGGCTATTTCGAGATCGCCCTCAAAGGGTCGCGCAAGCGCGGCGGACCCTACCAGACCCCGCTTTATCGGCGTCCGGCCGAGCCGACGCGCTACAGCCGGGCCGAAATCGACGGCGGCGCGCTGGCCGGAAAAGGGTTGGAGTTGATATGGGTCGATGACCCGGTCGATGCGTTCTTTCTCGAAATCCAGGGGTCGGGCCGGGTAAGGCTGCCTGACGGAGGCATGGTCCGCGTCGGGTATGACGGCGGCAACGGCAAGCCCTATGTCCCGGTCGGGCGCCTCTTGATCGAACGCGGCGCGGTCCCGCGCGACAAGCTGACCATGGCGGCGATCCGCGGCTGGATGACGGCGAACCCGAAGGACGGCGCCGCCCTGCGCCGGGAGAACCCGTCCTATATTTTCTTTCGCGAGATTGTCGGAGACGGGCCGATCGGCGCCCAGCAGGTCGTGCTGACCGCCGGACGCAGCATCGCCGTCGATCGCGTCTTCATCCCGCTCGGCGTGCCGATGTGGATCGATGTGCAACAGCGTTTTGCGCCCAATGACATCATCCGCCGATTGGTGGTCGCCCAGGATACCGGCGGCGCGATCAAGGGGCCGGTGCGCGGCGATCTGTTCTGGGGCCATGGCGACGCCGCCGCAACCGGCGCCGGCGCGATGAACGCGCGCGGGCGCTATTATCTGCTGCTGCCGCGCACCGTGGCGGCTCGGCTGGGCGCCGGCGCGGCTGCGCATTGATTTGGCGCCCGCGCCCTCCCTATGGTGGCGGAAGGGCTTGAGAGGTTGAGGTAATGGCTGAACCGCCGCGGGTCGCGCTGTTGGTGACCTGTCTTGTCGATCTGTTCCGGCCGAGCGTCGGGTTTGCCGCGGTCGCGCTGTTGGAAGAGGCCGGCTGCATCGTCGAGGCGCCGCGCGCCCAGACCTGCTGCGGCCAGCCCGCCTATAATTCGGGCGACCGCGCCGACGCGAAGGCGATCGCCCGCCAGGTCATTGCCGCCTTCGCCGGTTATGACTACGTCGTCGTGCCGTCGGGCTCCTGTGCCGGTATGGTCAGGGTGCATTACCCCGAGCTGTTCGCCGACGAGGAGCCGGCTGAGCTGGCGCGAGCCGAGGCGCTGGCGGCGCGGACCCATGAGCTCGTCTCGTTTCTGGTCGATGTTCGCGGCATGACCGAGGTCGCTGCGCGCTGGGATCGGAGCGCGACCTATCACGACGCCTGCTCGGGCCTGCGCGAACTCGGGGTCAAGGCGCAGCCGCGCCTTCTGCTCGCCTCGGTCGCGGGGCTCAGCCTGACCGAGCTGCCGGGGGCGGAGTTGTGCTGCGGCTTCGGGGGCACGTTCTGCGTCAAATATCCCGAGATTTCCGACAAGATGGTCGGCGACAAGGCGGTCGACATTGCCGCGACCGGCGCCGCGACGGTGCTGGCCGGCGACCTCGGCTGTCTCCTCAATATCGCCGGCAAGCTGTCGCGGCTCGGGATTCGCGTCGAGGCGCGCCACGTCGCCGAGGTGTTGGCCGGGATGACCGATACGCCGGCGATCGGCGTTCCGGCAGCATAGAGAAAGCATGGACGCGACCAGCCACGCCTTTCCGGCCAATGCCCGCGCCGGGCTCGCCGATCCGACCCTGCAGCGCGCCCTCGGGCTGGCCCGCACCGGGTTTCCGGCGCGCCGCCAGCAGGCGATCGAGCGGCTCCCCGAATTCGAGGAGTTGCGCGAGGAGGGCCGCGCGATCAAGGACCACACGCTCGCGCATCTCGATTTCTACCTCGAACTCTACGAGCGCAACGTCATTGCGTCGGGCGGGCAGGTGCATTGGGCGCGCAATGCCGCCGAAGCGCGCGAGGCGGTGCTCGGGATCTGCCGGGCGGTCGGCGCCAGGATCGTCACCAAGGGCAAGTCGATGGTCGCCGAGGAGATCGCGCTCAACGACCATTTGGAGGCGAACGGCATCACCCCGGTCGAGACCGATCTGGGCGAATACATCATCCAGCTGCGCCACGAGCCGCCGAGTCACATCATCGCGCCGGCGATCCATTTGATGAAGGAGCAGGTCGCCGACGCCTTTCGCGCGGCGCATACCGAGCTCGATCCCGGCCGCCCGCTCGACGACCCGCGCGCGCTGTGCGACGAGGCGCGGACAATCTTGCGGCCGCATTTTCTCGCCGCCGATGTCGGCATCACCGGGGCCAATTTCCTGATCGCCGAAACCGGGTCCAGCATCATCGTCACCAATGAGGGCAACGGCGATCTGACGCAGACCTTGCCGCGCGTTCATATCGTCGTGACCAGTCTTGAAAAGATCGTGCCGACCCTTGAGGACGCCGCGACCCTGCTGCGACTGCTGGCGCGCTCGGCTACGGGGCAGGAATTTTCGTCCTATACGACGGTCTCGACCGGACCGCGACGACCGGGCGATCTTGACGGCCCCGAGCAATACCATGTCGTGCTGCTCGATAATGGCCGCACCGACCTGCTCGGCGGCGAGTTCCAGGACATGCTGCGCTGCCTACGCTGCGCGGCCTGTCTGAACCATTGCCCGGTCTATGCCGCGGTCGGCGGGCATGCCTATGGCTGGGTTTATCCCGGGCCGATGGGGGCGGTCCTGACCCCGGCGCTGGTCGGGCTGCACGAGGCCGGCCACCTGCCGAACGCCTCGACCTTTTGCGGGCGCTGCGAGAGCGTCTGCCCGGTCAAGATCCCGCTGCCGCGGATGATGCGGCACTGGCGCGCACGCGAATTCGCCCAGGCTCTGAGCCCGCCGACCTATCGCTGGGGGCTGCGCCTGTGGGCGATGCTGGCGACGCGGCCGGCGCTCTACCACGCGTTCGCCGAAATCGCCGGCCGGGCGCTGGGGTGGGCCGGGAGGGGGCGCGGGCGGTTCCGCTTCCTGCCCTTCGCCGCCGGCTGGACCCAGGTGCGCGACCTGCCGGCGCCCGAAGGCCGCAGCTTTCACAGCCTGTGGGCGGAGCGGCAGCGCTCCGGCGGGAAACGATGAGCGCGCGCGACGATATCCTGGGCGGCATCCGCCGGGCATTGCGGCGTGGCCCGCTGCCGGCCGAAACGCAAGCCGCGCTCGCCGAGCGTGTCGCCGCCCATCGCCGCAACCTGATACCGGCGCGCGCGGCGTCGCTCGCTCCCGCGGCGCGCATCGATCTCTTTGTCGCGATGGCTGAGGAGGTGCAGACCACGGTCGCGCGCGTTGCCTCAAACGATCAGATTCCGGCCGAGGTCGCGCGCTATCTGGTGGCCGAGAACCTGCCGGCCGAATTGGTCATGGCGCCCGATCCCGGACTCGCCGCGATCCCGTGGGATTCCTGGCCGCTGCTGGACATCCGGCGGGGCCGGGCCGAGCCGGGCGACGCGGTATCGCTGACCCTCTGCCTCGCCGCGGTCGCCGAGACCGGCACCCTGATGCTGGTGTCGGGCCCCGACACGCCGACGACGCTCAATTTCCTGCCCGACACGCATATCGTCGTCGTGCGCGCGGGGCAGGTGGTGGCGAGCTACGAGGATGGCTGGGACTTGGTCCGCAACCGCGCGACCGGCCCCCTCCCTAACCCTCCCCCGCTTGCGGGGGAGGGAAGGGTGGGGGCGCCGGCGGGGTGGCCGCGTACCGTCAATTTGATCACCGGCCCGTCGCGCACCGGCGATATCGAGCAGCGCATCCAGCTCGGCGCGCACGGACCGCGCCGGCTGCATATCGTGCTCGTCGACGAGTGCTCGGGGCCGGAGGGCTTTGGGAATGCCCCGGCCGTCGGCTGAGGATGCCGGCCTGTGGCGCTGGGCGATGCGCAACGTCGCCCCGCTGCACGGCCGTCGGCACAGCCGCCCCGCGCCGGGCGAGGCCACGGAGCGCGGCGACCCTGCACCCTTCGACCCGCCCAAAAAGCCCCAGCCCGCTCCCCGGCCGACCCCCCGACCCGCACCCGCGCCCTCGCCGCCGCTCGATCGCCTTGCTGGGATCGATCGGGCCACCGCGGAGCGGGTCAAGCGCGGCCGCTATCCGGTCGAGGGCCGCCTCGATCTGCACGGCATGTTCCAGGCCGACGCGCATGGTGCGCTGGGCAGGTTTGTCCCGGCGTCGCGCGCCGCGGGGCGACGCTGCGTTCTGGTCATCACCGGCCATGGCCGGATCAGCGGCGGCGTCCTGAAGGCGGCGGTGCCGCGGTGGCTGGCCGAGCCCGAATTGCGCCGTCATGTGCTGGCGATCGCGCCGGCCCAGCCGAACGATGGCGGCAGCGGGGCGCTCTACGTGCTGCTAAAGCGTCTGCCGCGTTAAACGCCGTCCGGCCAACCGGCGTGCGGGTCGAGCTGGCGGTGCAGCCGGGTCGCGGCGGCGCGGGCGAAGCGCAGCATCATCGCGCGGCGCCGGGCCGCGGCGAGCGGGGTTAGCGCGCCGTGGCGCAGCACCGCCGCGCCGAAGGAATCCGCCACTATGAGGCCACATTCTTCGGGGATCAGGAGGGCCGGAAACGCGGCCGGCACGGCGAAATAAAGCCGATCCGCGAATTCGCGATAGCTGGTCCATTTGCGATCCGAGCGGAAATCGGCGACCGAGCTTTTGATCTCGACGATCAGGAAATCGCCGGTCCTGCCAAGCATCATGATATCGGCGCGGCGGCCGCTGGCGAGCGGGAATTCGACGAGGCCCGCATAGCCGAGCTGCCCCAGCGCGCGGCAGATGCCGCGAGCCAGCTGCACAGCCCCAGCCGGTTGCGGGATACTCATGGCGCGCGGGCCTGGGCGAGGTGATCCTGCCTACCGGGACAACAAGGACGGAGATCGAGCATGGCGTTGTCCCAGTGGGGGTCCAAGCCGGGGTTTCTGCGAGCGGGCTGGAGCCTCGCCTGGCCGTACTGGATGGGCGACGAGAAATGGTCGGCGCGCGCCTTGTTGGCCGCCGTCGTGGCGCTCAACCTGATCGCGGTCTGGCTCAACGTCCGCCTCAACGCCTGGAACAACGATTTCTACAACGCGCTGCAAGAATACGACTGGCCGAAATTCTGGTGGCAGTTCGCGATCTTCGGGATGATCGCGGCGGCGCTGATCGTCGTCGCCGTCTATTCATTGTATCTGCGCCAGATCCTGCAGATCCGCTGGCGGGCTTGGCTGACCGACCGGTTTTTGAACGACTGGCTCGGCAACCAGGTCTATTACCGCATGCAACTCGACCAGGCGGCGACCGACAATCCCGACCAGCGCATCGCCGACGACGTCGACCGCTTCACCTCGAGTAGTCTTGCATTGTCGCTCGGGCTGATGAGCTCGGTCGTGACGCTGTTTTCGTTCCTGTTCATCCTGTGGACGCTGTCCGGGGTGCTCAGCGTCCCGTTGGGCGGCGGCACCTATTTCGAGATACCCGGCTACATGGTATTTGCCGCGATCCTCTACGCCGGGATCGGCACGTGGCTGGTCCACCGCATCGGCAACCCGCTGGCTGGCCTCCTCTACAACCAGCAGCGCTACGAGGCCGATTTCCGCTTCAGCCTGGTGCGTCTGCGCGAGAATGCCGAGAGCGTCGCGTTCTATCGCGGCGAGAGCCGGGAACTCGGTGTCTTCCGCGGGCGCTTTGCTCAGGTCGTGCTGAATTGGTGGGCGGTGATCCGCCGCCGCAAGAAGCTGACCTGGTTCACCGCCGGATATGGCCAGCTGGCGGTGGTCTTTCCGTTCATCGTCGCCGCGCCGCGCTATTTCGCCAAGGAGATCCAGCTCGGCGGGCTGATGCAGATCTCCTCGGCCTTTGGACAGGTGCAGGATTCGCTGTCGTTTATCGTCACCAGCTACACCGAGATCGCCGAATATCGATCGGTCGTCGAGCGGCTGCGCGGCTTTCGCGCCAAGGTCGACGACATCGCCGCCGAACGGCAGGCGCTGCAGCCGATCGCGATCGAGCGCGGCGGCGCGGGGGTTGTGGTCGAGGGGCTCGATCTGACGCTGCCCGGCGGGCAGGTGCTGCGCGATGGTATCGCGCTCGACGCGCGGCCGGGGGCGCCGGTGCTGGTTACGGGACCCTCGGGGTCGGGCAAGAGCACGCTGTTGCGCGCCATTGCCGGCCTGTGGCCGTTCGGCCGCGGTCGCGTGCGCGTTGGCGACGGCCGGGCGCTGTTCCTGCCGCAACGCCCGTATCTGCCGCTTGGCACCCTGGCCGACGCGCTCGCCTATCCCGACCTCGACCAACAGCCTCGCGCCGAACTGGAAGCGGCATTGCAAGCGGTCGGCCTGCCCTATCTGGTCGACCAGCTCGATCGGGAAGCCAATTGGTCACAGCGCCTGTCGGGTGGCGAGCAGCAGCGCGTCGGTTTTGCCCGGGTGCTGCTGATGCGGCCCGAGATCGTGTTTTTGGACGAGGCGACCTCCGCGCTCGACGAGGCGGCGGAAGCGGAACTGTACCGGCTGCTGCGCGAGGCCGAATGGCGCCCGACGATCGTCAGCGTCGGCCATCACGGTACGCTGAAGCGGTTTCACGACACCATCATCGATCTCGGCCAGCGCCGGGTCGGCGAGGCGGCGGCGGCGGGGGACTAGCGCCGCTCTTTCGCGTCTCTGCCGGCGTCCCTATGGTGTCGTCCCGGCGAAAGCCGGGACCCACCTATCACCCGTTCGGGATGCCGATCAATGGGTCCCGGCTTTCGCCGGGACGACAGCTATCTTTCTTTTTGGAGCGCCCAGGCAGATGAGCGCCGACGATATTTCCCATCCAGCCCCCACGCCGACGGCAAGCGAGGGCGAGGACCCGTTGCGCCGGGTGCGGCTCGACAAGCTCGAGACGCTGCGCGGCATGGGGGTCGACCCCTATCCGGTCAGCTTTTCGCGCAGCCACCAGGCGGCCGATCTCGACCGGTATTACGCGGAGCTGGCGGTCGGCGCCGAGACCGAGGACCGCGCCTGCGTCGCCGGGCGGATCCGGGCGATCCGCAACAGCGGCATGTTCATCGACCTGCACGACGCCTCGGGCAAGATCCAGATCTTCAGCCACAAGGACTTCCTGTCCGCTGAGAATTTGGCGGTGGTGCGCCTGCTCGACATCGGCGACCTGATCGGGGTCGAGGGCCCGGTCCGCCGCACCCCGCGCGGGGAGCTGACGATCAATGCGGCGGCCCTGACCCTGCTCGCCAAGTCGCTGCGTCCGCTCCCCGAGAAATATCACGGCCTCGCCGACATCGAGCTGCGCTATCGCCAGCGCTATCTCGACCTGATCATGAACCCGCACAGCCGCGAGACGCTGCGCCGGCGCAGCCGGGTCGTCGCGGCGATGCGCGCCTATCTGCTGTCGCGCGATTATCTCGAAGTCGAGACGCCGATGCTGCACACGATCCCGGGCGGCGCGGCGGCGCGGCCCTTCGTCACCCACCACAACGCGCTCGACATGGATCTCTATTTGCGCATCGCGCCCGAGCTGCATCTGAAGCGGCTGGTGGTCGGCGGCCTCTCCGACAAATTGTTCGAGATCAACCGCTGCTTCCGCAACGAGGGCTTGTCGCCGCGCCACAACCCCGAATTCACCTCGCTCGAATTGTATGAAGCCTATGCCGATTACACCGGCATGATGAATCTGACCGAAGAGATCGTCGGGCATGTCGCCGAGGCGGCGACGGGCGGTTTGCGCGTCAGCTATGGCGGGACCGAGATCGACCTGACCCCGCCGTGGCCGCGTCGCACGATGGCCGAGCTGGTGCTCGAAGCGACCGGCGTCGATTTTCTCGCGCTTGCCGGCGCGGCGACCGCGCGCGATGCCGCCCGCCACCTCGGCTGCGCGATTTCCGGCAATGAGAATTGGGGCCAGGCGCTCGAAGCGGCGTTCGCTGCGCGCGTCGAGGACCGGCTGATCCAGCCGACCCACGTCACCGGCTTTCCGCGCGATATCTCGCCGCTCGCCAAGGCCGACCGCGACGATCCACGGCTTGTCGAGCGGTTCGAGACGTATATCTACGGCTGGGAGATCGCCAACGCCTTCTCCGAACTCAACGACCCGCTCGACCAGCGCGCCCGCTTCGAGGCGCAGATGGTGGCGCGGGCGGCGGGGGACGAGGAAGCCCAGCCGCTCGACGAGGATTACGTGCTGGCGCTCGAATACGGGTTGCCGCCGTGCGGCGGGCTCGGCATCGGCATCGACCGGCTGGTCATGCTACTGACCGACAGCCCGTCGATCCGCGACGTGATCGCGTTCCCGACGCTGCGGCCGCGCTGAGCGGCGCCCCCCGGCCTCACCCGGGCCCGCCCGCGGCCAATCCGCGCCTAAATGCAGCGGATGGTCCAGATGGTCATTATATCGGTGCTGTCGGTCGCCCGGTCCGGTCCGCCCTTGTGGCTTGTCGAATCGACCACCCGATAGCCCTTGGGGCAGAGACGGCCCGCCAGGCGCCGGTTCGGAGCATCGGTGACCATCCCCATGCCAGGCCCCTCGATCTTGAAGGTGCGCTCGTCGACACGGGTCGCCGTCGCCTCGGTACAGGCGGCAAGCAGCAGCATGGCAAGGGCTAGAATCAGAGGGCGCATCTGCAAATCATTCCCCTTCAATCGACGTGCGCGCAAACTTATGCCACCCCGCGGTTGCGCACCACGGGACAGAACTGTTGCAATCAGCGAGCGGGGCTGTTTGGCTGCGCCCGGAGCAACGCCGCACTGACGCTGGCGTTGAGTGATCGGCGATTATGGAGAATCGCATGCGCAGAAACCTGATTGCAAGATCCTGCGGCCGGTTGACGGCGACTTGCGCCGTCGCACTGTTGCTGGCCGGATGCTCTGTCCCGTCGCCCGGGCCGGCCGCGTCGGCTGTCGGTGCGGCGGTTCCGCCGGGGGCGGCGCGGATTTGGTTCTATCGCGACTACTCGCCCTCGGTCAGCCTTAACATGGCGCCGGTGTCGCTGAACGGGACGCTCGCCGGTTATGTCCAGGCTGACGGCAGCGCGTTCTACCGCGATGTCGCCCCGGGCCGTTACAATATCACCGTCGCGAGCGACGGGCGCGACGTTCACCAGGACCGGAACATCGAATTGGCCGCCGGCCAGCAGGGGTTCGTCAAAATTCTGGCGTCGAGCAGCTGGGAATCGAGCGGCGATACGAGCAGCTACAAGCGCGACACATTCTATGTATCGCTGGTGCTCCCGCAAGTCGCGCAGGCCGAACTGGCCACTCGCCCGCTCGGGGGCGGCTGAGTCGGCCTGCGGCTATGGTCCGGGAGTGAGCCGCCTTCGTCCTGCCCGGTCTCAGTTGTAGACCCACTCCTTCATGAAGCGGGCATAGCAGTCGCGCTCGCCCGGCATCTTGACCCAGCCGGCGAGCAGCCGCGGGCTCGCAAGCAGCAGCTTGTCGCGCAGGTGCGTCGAGTTGTGGCCGTATTCCTCGAAGGTCGAGATGCAGATTTTCTGATTGTGCGGATCGTCCTGGAAGCGGCAGGCGGCGAGCGCGACCGCCGCCATGTAAGCCTTGCGATCCGCGCCCGATTGCAGGTAGGCGCGGGCCACCGCGGTCGTGCGCGGGTAATCGAGCGCCATGATCGCCTCGTCGAGGGCGTCGAGCAGTGCCTCGGGCGCCTTGCCGGCAAAATCGAATTCGGCCCCCTCCTGCTCGATGATCGACGAGAACAGCTTGTTCTCGCGCGCGATATCGTTGATGAAATTGGCCATCAAATAGAGGATCCGCGCCTGATACGGGTTGCTGCTGTTGCGCAGCCAGTTGTTGGCGACGTTGCAGTAATCGAACGGGTGCTGCCCATTGGTGAACTGTCGCGCTACCGTCGTGCGCAGGATCAATTCAGCGCCGCCGATCTGGATCGTGTCGCCGAGGCTCTTGATCGACTTGCCGCTTTTCAGATGCGCCGAGAGCAGGTTCCACACGGTCGCTTGATCGGCGGTCATCAATAGATCCAGCAATTCCTCGACTTCGCGCGGGGAGAGCGGCGTTTGATTGGTCTGCTTCAGGTTCTTGCCGGCATCCTCGGGGAACTCGGCGGCGATCCGCACGCAGGCCGCGTCGTAGAGCGAATAATAAAGCGGCCCGACCGCCATGTCCGGCACGCCCATGTAATAGACGCCGTGCGACGCGTCCCAGCCGATATAATCGGCGAGGTCGGTCACCGCGCGCGCGCGCAACGCCTTGTGGCCGGTGTTGCGCGCCTTGCGCCCGATCACGGTGTCCTGCAGATCAATGAGGCCGAGGAATTCGAGCTGGTCGCGCAATGCCGGACGGACCGCCTCATCTTCGGCGAGACCGAGAAACAGCCCATAGGCGCGCCGCGAATCGCCGGTCACCGTCGCGATCATGTGCGAATGGAGGCGCTCCTCGACCGTGCCGCCCTCGCGGATTGGCGGCTGGTCCTCGTGCCAGACGGTCGGGCCGTAATCGGGGGGCGGCACCTGAATGCCCTTCATCGTGGCGTAGCGCCCGGGATATTTGGCGAGGAGCTGGTTCCAGATGTCGAGCCCGGCCGGGATGTACCAGACGCTCTGCAATAGCGGCAGCAGCCGGTATTTCTCGGGCAGATACGGCATCAGATAGGTCGAGGCGCGCAAACCCAGGATCGTGTGGTCGTTGTTGGTCAGGACGACATTGCCGTCGCGGATGTTGACGTGGCAGGGCACCTGGACGAACGGCGCCTCGGCCGCGGTGACGACGCTCAGCGCCTCGCCGATCGGGCGCCCGTCGCGCGCCACCATTTGGTGAAAGAGGTCCGCGGTGCGCGGCTGGTCGCGTTGCAGGATGGCGTCGGTCAGCAGGTCGAAGGACTTGTCCGCGCGAATATCGTCTCGGTTGCGTAGCATCGGCGCTGTTCCTCGGGTGACGGCGGGCACGGCCTCGCAGCGCGAAGCGTACCGCTGGCCTACCCCTTCGTAAAGCAGCGCGGGCGGTAAATCAGGGCCGGTCGGCATTTTTGCATGCGTAAGGACGCGTGCCCCGTCCCGCCCGGCGGGCGCCTGCCCCATGCCCAAGATCGATTACTACGCGGGATGAAGTAGTCGTTATCCCGTATCAAGCGAAAGACACGGTTAGCCGCGTCTTTGGCAACGAAATCGCAAAGCCCGGTGTTTCCCTAGCAGAACAAGCCTAAGGGAGCCGCCGCCATGATGGTCGCCGCGACAACGCTGGCAGCCCTGCTGATCGCCAGCCCGATCTCGACCGACGCCGACCGCATCGCGGCCAAGGGAGGGTTTCTGGTGGGCAATGCTCATCGCTGCGGGGTCGAGCCCGACCGGGTTGTTCGAGCCGGTGAACTGATCCGCAGTCTTATCGTCGCAGCGTCGGCCGACGACAACAAGGCGCAGGAGCAGGCGACGATGCGCTTCGCCGAGTTTTTCCTGGTCAGCGCTTTTGCCGATCCGGGCAAGGAAAAACTGGTCGCCTCGTGCCGAACCGTGGCGAGCGAACTCGGGCGGCTGGAGGCACACCAGACCCGGCTTGCCGCGCTTGGTTCTCAGGCCGGCGAGAATCCTCTGAACAGGCCGTTTCGCCTGACCGACGGCGAGTAGCTATCTGGCGTTGATTTTTGTCGACTGGCCGTCAATCGGCCGAGGCGCGGATTTCCGCGCGGACCGCCGGCTGGTCTCCGATCACTTGCGCGATCAGCGCCGCGAGATCGTGCTGGCGATAGGGCTTCGATAAACGCGGCAGGGCGAGGTCGCTGTCGCCCGGTAGTTCGTGGTATCCGGTCGCGATTACGACCGGCAATAGCGGCCAGTTGCGTCGGATGCTCGCCGCGAGTTCGGTTCCGGTCATGCCCGGCATCGCGTGATCGGTGATTACGAGATCGATCTCGGCGCGCGAGCGCAGCACCTGCAAGGCGGCGGCACCCGAGGGAACCTCGGTCGCGATGTAGCCGAGATCCTCGAGCATCGCCACGGTCGCGCCCGCGACGATCGGGTCGTCATCGACGACAAGGACCCGGTACGAGCGGATTTTCCCGGCATAAGGCTGGCCCGGCTTCGACGGCTGATCTGCAAGTCGGGCGTGCTCGAACGCCACGGGCTGGGACACCGGCAGAAAGAGTTCGACTTTGGTGCCGATGCCGGCCTCGCTGATGATGCGCATCGCACCGCCCGATTGGGCGACGAGGCCGTCGACGGTGGACAGGCCGAGCCCGGTGCCGCGGCCGACGCCCTTGGTCGTGAAGAACGGCTCGGTAGCGCGCTTGACCGTTAATTCGTCCATGCCGTGACCCGTGTCGCGCTCGGTGATGCAGACATAATCGCCGGGCTGGAGTCCGGGCACCTCACCAGCCGCGACCCGCTCGCGAGTGGCCGAGATCGTCAGCCAGCCGCCGTGCGGCATCGCATCGCGCGCGTTCAAGGCGAGGTTCAACAGAGCCAATTCGAGCTGGTTGGGATCGACCCGGGTCGGTGGGAGGTCCGGCTCGAAATCGGTCGCGATCTGGATCTCGTGTCCAAGCGAACGGCGCAGCATCTCGACCATGCCGTCGACCAGCGCGGGAACAGCGACGGTTTCGGGCTTCAGATCCTGCCGGCGCGCGAAAGCGAGCATGCGCTTGGTCAGGCTCGCGCCGCGTTCGGCGCCCTTGATGGCGCCGTCGATCAGGCGACATGCCTTGGGGTCGGCCGCCACAATCTTTTGCAACAGCTCGAGATTGCCCAGTACGGCCATCAGCAGATTGTTGAAATCATGAGCAACCCCGCCGGTCAGCTGGCCGAGAGCTTCGACCTTCTGCATCTCGTGCACCTGGGCGAGCGCGGCCTCGCGTTCGCGGGTCCGATCTTCGACGCGCTGCTCCAATTCGGCGTTGGTCCGGGCCAGTTCCGCGGTCCGCTCCGCGACCCGCCGCTCCAGCTCGGCGTTAAGCGTTTCAAGCTGGCGGGTCTTGCGGTAGAGCTCGGCGAACACCCTGACCTTGGCGCGCAGCAAGTCGGGGATGACCGGAACCGGCACGTAATCGACCGCGCCGGCGGCGTAGCCGCGCAACAGGTCGAGGTCGGTCACCTGGATCGCCGAGACGAAGATGATTGCGGTCTTTTGAAAGCGCGGGTGTTCGCGGATCATCTCCGCCAGCTCAAACCCGTCCAGGTCGGGCATGCAGACATCGATGAGGACGACCGCGACATCGTTTCTGAGGAGGTGTTCGAGCGCCTCGTTGGCCGACCCCGCCTTGATCAAATTCTCGTCAAGCTCGCCGAGGATCGCCTCATAGCCGAGCAGCTTGCCGGGCTGGTCGTCGACCAGCAGGATGTTGACCTGGTCCGCAGCGCCCACGGGCGATCCTCTTTTCAATTCCGTCATTTAGCGGTGCAGCCACATGCGCAGCGCCGAGAGCAGCTGCTCGGTGTTGACCGGCTTCGCCAGATAGTCGGAGGCGCCCGCGTCGAGGCATTTTTCGCGGTCGCCCTTCATCGCCTTCGCGGTCAGGGCGATGATCGGCAGGCGTCGGAAGGCGGGGTCGGCGCGGATCGCCTGCATCGTCTGATAGCCGTCCATCTCGGGCATCATGATGTCCATCAGCACGATCGCCAAGCCGGGCGTCGATTCGACCAGCGTGATCGCCTCGTTTCCGGTGGTCGCGGTCAGCACCTGCATGCCGCGACGTTCGAGAACGCTGCTCAACGCGAAAATGTTGCGTGCGTCGTCGTCGACGAGCAGCACAATCTTGCCGACCAGATCCTCGTCCGAGCTGTGCAGCCGCTCGATCATGCGCTGCTTGTCGCCGGGCAAATCGCCGACCACCCGGTGCAGGAACAGCGCGGTCTCGTCGAGCAGCCGCTCGGGCGATTCGACGCCCTTGACGACGACGCTGCGCGCCATCGTGTGCAGCTGTGCGTCTTCCTCGGGCGACAGCTCGCGGCCGGTGAACACGACGACCGGAAGATCGGCCAAAACCGGATTGTCGCGGATCGCCTCCAACAGATCGAAGCCGGACATGTCGGGCAGCCGCAGGTCGAGCACGACGCAGTCGGGAGCCTCTTCGCGCAGCGCGGCGAGCGCCGCGGCGCCGGTGCCGACGGTGACCAGGTCGATGTCGTCATGGCCCAGCAGTTCGGCGATGCCAAGCTGTTCGGCGGGGTTGTCCTCGACGATCAGCAGGCGCTTGCGCCGCGGCTTGACGAAATCCTTGATGCGGGTCAGCGCCGCCTCGAGCTCCTGGGTCGAGGTCGGCTTGTTGACGAACGAAAAGGCGCCGCGCGCGAGCCCATGCTGGCGGTCCTCGTCGAGCGTGACGACCTGGACCGGAATGTGTCGGGTCGCGGGGTCCTGCTTGAGTTGGTTCAGCACGGTCCAGCCGAGCATGTCGGGCAGGAACACATCGAGCGAGACCGCACTCGGCAGGTATTCCCGCGCCAGCGCCAGCGCATCGGCGCCGCGCATCGCGACCAGCACCTTCAACCCCTGGTCATGCGCCAGATCGGCGACGATCCGGGCATAATGCGGATCGTCCTCGACGATCAGCAGCACCGCGTCGCCGGGCTCGATGCTCAGGCGATCGTCCGGCACGCTCTCGACGGGATCGCTGAGCCGAACCGGGGGCATGCTCCTGAAGCGGTCGGTATTCCCCATGGCGCCGGGGGTGGTGCCCGACGGCGGCCGGCTGACGGTCGGCGACCCGACGTAGCGGCTTGGCAGATAGAGGGTAAAGGTGCTGCCCACGCCGACCGTGCTGCGCAGCTGAATTTCGCCGCCCAGGAGGTTCGACAATTCGCGGCTGATCGCCAGCCCGAGGCCGGTCCCGCCATATCTGCGGTTGGTGCTCGAATCGGCCTGTTGGAACGCCTCGAAGATGATCCGCTGCTTTTCGGGCAGGATGCCGATGCCGGTGTCCGACACCTCGAAGGCGACGACCGAGGGGGCGGTCTTCAGCACCGGATGGTCCGAGCTCCACCCGGTCTCCGTCGGGTAGATGCTGAGCTTGACGCCGCCCTGCTCGGTGAATTTGAACGCGTTCGACAGCAGGTTCTTCAGGACCTGCTGCAGGCGCTTTGAATCCGTGGCGATGCCGTGGTCGAGCTTCGGGTCGATCAGCACGTCGAAGGACAGCTTGCGGTTGTCCGCCTCGTGGCGGAACGGCCGCGCCATCATGTCGACGAGGTTGCCGAAGGGGAGTTCCTCGATATCGACCGACACCGTGCCCGATTCGATCTTCGACAGATCGAGGATGTCGCTGATCAGGTTTAAGAGGTCGGTGCCGGCGCCGTGGATCGTGCGGGCGAACTCGACCTGCTTGGGCGAGAGGTTGCGGTCCGGGTTGTCGCCGAGTTGCTGACCGAGGATCAGGATGCTGTTCAACGGGGTGCGCAGCTCGTGCGACATGTTGGCGAGGAACTCGGATTTGTATTTCGAGGTCAGCGCCAGCTCGGTCGCCTTCTCTTCGACGGCGCGGCGCGCCTGTTCGATTTCCTGGTTCTTGCGCTCGACCTCGACATTGCGCTCGGCGAGCTGTTGCGCCTTTTGTTCGACCTGTTCGTTGGTCTGCTGCAACTCGCGCTGGCGCGTCTGCAACTCGGCGGCGAGCTGCTGCGATTGGGTCAGCAGCCCCTCGGTCTGCATCGTCGCCTCGATGCTGTTCAAGACGATGCCGATGCTCGCGGTCAGCTGATCGAGAAACGAGGTTTGCAGATCTGTAAAGCTGCCGACCGAGGCGAGCTCGATGACCGCCTTGACCTGGCCTTCGAACAGCACCGGCAGCACGATCAAATTGTTCGGCATGGCCTGGTAGAGCCCCGAGGTGATTCGGGCCACGACGCCGTCGGGCATCTGGGTGATCAGCATGCGGCGGGCATCGCGGGCGCACTGCCCGATCAGCCCTTGCCCCGGCCGCAGGCGCTCGAGATGGCCGGAGAGCGCGTTGTCGGCATAGGCCGACAGCTGGCGCAGGCTGGTATCGGGCTCCACCAGGTAGATGACGCCGTTTTGCGCGTTGACCAGCGGCGCCAGCTCGGATAGCAGCATCTGCCCGACGGTGGTCAGATCGCGCTGGCCCTGCAGCATGTTGGTGAACCGGGCGAGGTTGGTCTTGAGCCAATCCTGCTCGGTGTTTTGCTCGGTGGTCAGGCGCAGATTGTCGATCATCGTGTTGATGTTGTCTTTGAGCTCGGCGACCTCGCCGCGCACATCGACCTGGATCGAGCGGGTTAAGTCACCCTTGGTGACGGCCGTCGCGACCTCGGCGATCGCGCGCACCTGGCTCGTCAGATTGGCCGCCAGCAGATTGACGTTGCCGGTCAAATCCTTCCAGGTGCCGGCCGCACCGGGGACGTTGGCCTGGCCGCCGAGCCGGCCTTCGACGCCGACCTCGCGCGCGACGGTCGTGACCTGGTCGGCGAAGGTCGCCAGCGTGTCGGTCATGTTGTTGATGGTCTCGGCGAGCGCGGCGACCTCACCCATCGATTTGACGGTCAGGCTCTGCTTCAAATCGCCGTTGGCGACCGCGGTCACCACCTTGACGATGCCGCGCACCTGCTCGGTCAGATTGGCCGCCATGACGTTGACCGAGTCGGTCAAATCCTTCCAGGTCCCGGCGACGCCCGGCACCTGCGCCTGGCCGCCGAGCCGGCCCTCGGTGCCGACCTCGCGCGCGACCCGGGTCACTTCCGAGGCAAACGCGTTGAGCTGATCGACCATCGTGTTGATCGTGTTCTTCAGTTCGAGGATCTCGCCCTTCACGTCGACGGTGATCTTGCGCGAGAGATCGCCGCGCGCCACCGCCGTCGTCACCTCGGCGATGTTGCGGACCTGCCCGGTCAGATTGCTCGCCATGAAATTGACGTTGTCGGTCAAATCCTTCCAGGTGCCGGCGATGTCGGGCACGATCGCCTGGCCGCCAAGCCTTCCCTCGGTGCCGACCTCGCGCGCGACGCGGGTCACTTCCGCCGCGAACGAGCGCAGCTGATCGACCATCGTGTTCAAGGTTTCCTTGAGCAGCAGGATTTCGCCGCGGACATCGACCGTGATCTTTTTCGACAGATCGCCGCTGGCGATCGCGGTCGCGACCTCGGTGATGTTGCGGACCTGCCCGGTCAGGTTGCTCGCCATGAAATTGACGTTGTCGGTCAAATCCTTCCAGGTGCCGCCGACGCCGAGCACGGTGGCCTGGCCGCCGAGCTTGCCCTCGGTGCCGACCTCGCGCGCGACCCGCGTCACCTCGGATGCAAACGCATTGAGCTGATCGACCATCGTATTGATCGTGTTCTTTAATTCGAGGATCTCGCCCTTCACATCGACGGTAATCTTGCGCGAGAGATCGCCGCGCGCGACGGCTGTCGTGACCTCGGCGATGTTGCGCACCTGCCCGGTCAGATTGCCGGCCATCGAGTTGACCGAGTCGGTCAGATCCTTCCAGGTCCCGGCGACGCCCGGCACCTGCGCCTGGCCGCCGAGCCGGCCTTCGGTGCCGACCTCGCGCGCGACGCGGGTCACCTCGCCGGCGAAGCGGTTGAGCTGGTCGACCATCGTATTCAGCGTTTCCTTGAGGCGCAGGATTTCGCCGCGCACGTCGACCGTGATCTTTTTCGACAGATCGCCGCTGGCGATCGCGGTTGCGACCTCGGTGATGTTGCGGACCTGGCCGGTCAGGTTGCTCGCCATCGAGTTGACGCTGTCGGTCAGATCCTTCCAGGTGCCGGCGACGCCGGGCACCTGCGCCTGGCCGCCGAGGCGGCCTTCGGTGCCGACTTCGCGCGCGACCCGCGTCACCTCGCCGGCGAAGGCGTTGAGCTGATCGACCATCGTGTTGATCGTGTCTTTCAGTTCCAGGATCTCGCCGCTGACGTTGACCGTGATCTTCTTCGACAGATCGCCCTGCGCGACGGCGGTGGTCACCTCGGCGATGCTGCGCACCTGCCCGGTCAGATTGCTCGCCATCGAATTGACGCTGTCGGTCAAATCCCGCCAGGTGCCGGCGACGCCCTTGACCTCGGCCTGGCCGCCGAGCTTGCCCTCGGTGCCGACCTCGCGCGCCACCCGGGTCACTTCGCCGGCGAACGCGTTGAGCTGATCGACCATCGTATTGATGGTCTCCTTCAGCTGCAGGATCTCGCCCGACACATCGACGGTGATCTTCTTCGACAGATCGCCGTTGGCGATCGCGGTCGACACCGCGGCGATGTTGCGCACCTGGTTGGTCAGGTTGCTCGCCATGAAATTGACGTTGTCGGTCAAATCCTTCCAGGTGCCGCCGACGCCGAGCACGTTGGCCTGACCGCCGAGCTTGCCTTCGGTGCCGACTTCGCGCGCGACCCGGGTCACCTCGCCGGCGAACGCGTTGAGCTGATCGACCATCGTGTTGACGGTCTCCTTCAGCTGCAGGATTTCCCCGCTGGCATTGACCGTGATCTTCTTCGACAGATCGCCGCCGGCGATCGCGGTCGCCACCTCGGCGATGTTGCGCACCTGGTTGGTCAGGTTGCTCGCCATGAAATTGACGCTGTCGGTCAGATCCTTCCAGGTGCCGGCGACGCCGGGAACCTGCGCCTGACCGCCAAGCCGCCCCTCGGTGCCGACTTCGCGCGCGACGCGTGTCACCTCGGAGGCAAACGCGTTGAGCTGATCGACCATCGTGTTGATGGTGTCCTTCAGCTCGAGGATCTCGCCGCTGACATTGACCGTGATCTTGCGCGAGAGGTCGCCGCGCGCCACCGCGGTCGTGACCTCGGTGATGTTGCGGACCTGCCCCGTGAGGTTGCTCGCCATCGAATTGACGTTGTCGGTCAAATCCTTCCAGGTGCCGGCGACGCCGGGGACGATCGCCTGGCCGCCGAGCTTGCCTTCGGTGCCGACCTCGCGCGCGACCCGCGTCACCTCGGACGCAAACGAGCGCAGCTGATCGACCATCGTGTTGATCGTCTCCTTCAGCTGCAGGATCTCGCCGCGCACGTCGGCGGTGATCTTTTTCGACAGATCGCCATTGGCGACCGCGATCGTGACCTCGGCGATGTTGCGAACCTGCCCGGTCAGGTTGTTCGCCATCGAGTTGACGCTCTCGGTCAGGTCGCGCCAGACGCCGGTGACCTCGCGCACCTGCGCCTGGCCGCCGAGCTTGCCGTCGGTGCCGACTTCGCGCGCGACGCGGGTCACCTCGGAGGTGAAGACGCTCAATTGCTCGATCATCGTATTGACGATCGTCGCCAGACGCAGGAACTCGCCCTCCAGCGGGCGGCCGCTGACGTCGAGCTGCACGGTCTGGAGCAGATCGCCGCGCGCCACCGCAGTGATCGCTTGCGTCACCGCCGTGGTCGGCCACAACAGATCGTCGATCAACGTGTTGACCGAGCTTTCCATCGTGCCCCAGGCGCCGTTCGACAGGCTCAGTTTGACGCGCTGGCGGGTCTTGCCCTCGCGGCCGACGACCTGGCCGACATATTCGATCTGCTGCGCCATGCGCTCGTTGGCGGCGACGATCTCGTTGAAGGTATCGGCGATCTTGCCCGCGAGCCCGGTATGGTAGCCCGGCAGCCGCACCGAGAAATCGCCGATCCGGACAGCCTGCAAGGCGTGCAGCATCTGGTGCGGATCGAAGACATCGCTGTCGATCGCCGGCCGGGCATGGCCGTTTGAACCAAGCGAGGCGACCGCCTCGTCCACCACGGCGGGGTCGGGGTGAAGGTCGGATGTTACCTCGACGAGACCGTCAGCCGTGGGCTCCATGCTCGACTCCTTGCGGGCTCAGGTGAACGACTCAACGTAACGCCGCCGCGCCTTCCGGTGGGGCGGCGGGGACTGTTCCAGAATCGAGAAGGTGCTTGCGGAGGACGGCAGTGTCCTTTCCGCGGGCAAGATTGGCAAGCGCGGAGATAAAAAAATCCTGAACGCGCGGGGATCGGCGAACTGCCGCGAATGGCCTGATTTCAACGCATTGCCCCAGCGCCTGTCGGCGTCTCCCGGTTATTGTCGGCAACATTGCTCCGACATTGCGGACGGTGGCGAACGACCGTTTTCCGTAGTCGTTCCAAAAAAGATCAGAAAATTCGCAACGCGGCGACGCGTCCGATCACACGGTGGTCGGCTCTTGCGCTTCCTGGTGCCAGCGCAACAGTTTGCGGCGCAGCATCGTCATCGCCTTGACGAGGCACAGCCCGGCGAGCGCGATCTCGATGATGCCGGCGAAGACACCGGGGGAATCGGCGAAGCGCGAGGCGGCGATCATCGCCCCGCCGAGACCCTGGCCGCCCATCAGCATCTCGGTGACGATCATCACGATCATCGAGATCGGCAGCGCTACTTGCAGCCCGGTCAGGATCTGCGGCAATGCCGCCGGCAGGATGATCTCGCGCAACAGCTGCCGCTCGCTGGCGCCGAGGCTGCGCGCCGACCACACGAGCTGGCGGTCGACCCCCTCGGCGGCGGCCATCGTCGCGGTGATCACCGGAAAGATCGCGTTGAACACCGCCATCGAGATCTTGGAAAAATCGTAGAGGCCGAGCCACAGCATGAAGACCGGCAGAAACGCGATCTTCGGCATCGGAAACCCGACCGAGACGATCGGGTCGAAAAACCAGCGGACCAGCGGGCGCCGCGTCATCAGGATGCCGAGCGCGACCCCGGCCACCGCGGCGATCGCGAACCCGGTCAGCGCGCGGTAGAGGGTCAGCCCGAGATTGATCGCCAGCTCGCCCGACATCGCGTCCTCGCCGACCCGGGCGAGCACGACCGAGAGCGGCGGCAGCAGGAACGGGGTCACGACGCCGCTGCGCGCGGCGGCTTCCCACGCTACGACCAGCACGACCAGCGAGCCGATCGCGCCGGCGCGGCGCGCGAGCGCGGCCAACGCCACATCGAGCCGAAAACCGGGAGACGCCGGCCGCCCCCTCCCTAACCCTCCCCCGCGGGCGGGGGAGGGTTAGGGAGGGGGCGCGGAGCGGGGCGTCCAGTTCGGTCATTCGCGCCATGCCAGGACGCGCCGCATCAGCATCAGATAGAGCCGGTCGGCGGCAAAGCCCAACAGCGCCACGGTCAACACCACCGCGAACATCGCGTCGTAGGCGCCGCCATCGCCGAGCCAGCCGATCATGTAGCCGAAGCCCTCGCGCGCGACGACCAGCTCGGAGCTGACCAAGAGTACGAACGACAGCGCGAGCGCCGTGCGGATGCCGCTCATCAGCTCCGGCAGGGCGCTCGGCAGCACGACTTCCCACAGCACCCGGGCGCGGCTCGCCCCCATGCTGCGCGCCGACCAGATCAAGACTTCGTCGGTGCCGCGCGCGCCGTTGAACGCGCTGAGCGTGATCGGCAACAGGCAGCCGACAAAGATCAGCACGATCTTCGACGCGTCGCCAAAGCCGAGCCACAGCACCATGACCGGGATCAGCGCCGATTTCGGCATCGGGTAGAAGAACTGCACGATCGGGTTGGCCGCGATCCGGACCGGCTTGTACCACGCCATCAGGATGCCGATCAGGCTGCCGCAGATGACCGCCAGGCCGAGCCCGGATGCGGCGCGCGTCATCGAGGCGACGCCGTTGCGCCACAGATCGCCGCCGACCGCGAGATCCCACCAGGCGACCGCCACGGTATCAAGCGCCGGCAGCGCGGCGATCGGGACGAGCCCGCCGCGCGTCGTCACCTCCCACGCGATCGCCAGCAGGAAGAGCGGCGTGTAGCGCGGCAGCCGCGTAGCGATGCCGGTCAGGGAAAAGCCGGTCGCGGAGGCGCCGGAGGTGGAATTGCCGCTCGTGATGTTGGTCATGCCGCCCCGCTGCGCTGGGCCTGGATCGCCTCGGCGCGCACCAGGTTCCACACGTGATCGACGGTCTCGACGAATTCTCGGGTGCGCGTCAAATCGGGGTCGTCCTTGTCGAAATGGGTCTCGACGATTTCCTTGATGCGACCGGGGCGCGCCGACATGACCGCGATGCGCTCGGCGAGAAACACCGCTTCGTGCACATCGTGGGTGACAAAGATCACGGTCTTGCGCGAGCGCTGCCAGATGCCCAATAGCTCGGCCTGCATCAGGCTGCGGGTCTGGGCGTCGAGCGCGCCGAACGGCTCGTCCATCAGCAAGACGCGCGGGTCGATCGCGAGGGTGCGGGCGATCGCGGCGCGCTGCTTCATGCCGCCCGAGAGCTGCGAGGGATAGCTGTCCTCGAACCCGGCGAGGCCGACCAGTTCGATGAACTGGCGGGCGCGGCGCAGCCGTTCCTCGCGCGCCAGATCCTGCTTTTCGAGGCCGTACAGCACGTTCTGGATCACCGTCTTCCACGGAAACAGCGCGAAATGCTGAAAGACGATGCCGCGATCCGGCCCCGGACCGGCGATCGGCCGTTCGTCGACCAGGATCCGGCCCTGCTCGACCGGCAGGAACCCGCCGACCAGATAGAGGAGCGTGCTCTTGCCGCAACCGCTGGGCCCGAGCAGCGCCAGGAACTCGCGGTCCTGCACCGACAGCGACACATTGTCGAGCGCCAGCACCGGCCGGCCCCGCGCCGGCCGGTATTCATGGCTGACCCGCTCGATAACGATATGCGCCGGGTCGCTCACCGTCCCGCGCCTCGCCAAATAACACCAACATTGTCATTGCGAGGTGCCGTAAGGCGACGAAGCAATCTCGAAGCCCGGAGGCATCTCGGCCCGAGATTGCTTCGCTTCGCTCGCAATGACACACGAGGGCGGGACAGTAGATGGGCGTCTTTAGAAGTCATCAATGTTACCGAACAGAGGCTACTTGCCGTCGATCCGCGTTTTGGCTTCCTCGATCAACGACAAATCGACGTATTTGGGCCTGATCTCGACCGGCTTCGGCAGGACCCCGAGTTTGACCGCCTCGTTGATTTCGCGCTGGACCGAGTCCAGTTCGGGCCGCGCGTCGGGCGAATGATAAAAATCGTCGCCGGTGAACGCGAAGGTCAGATTTGCCTTCGGCAGTTTGGTCACCCCGGCGAGCAGGTCGAGCGCCGCGTCGCGGTTCTTCTCATCGAGAAACCAGCGCACCGCCCGGATGTGATCCTCGAAGAAATCGACGAACACCGGCCGGTGCTTGGCGATCAATTCGGCGCGCATCACCCACAGCACCGCTTGCGTCGGCCCGACCGCGTCGCGCGCGGTAAACAGCACGCGATATTTCGGGTTGCGGCGCAGTTCCTGCAGAAACACCGGCAGCGTGCCGATCAGGTCGAGCTTGCCGCCATCGAGCATCGCCGGCATGTTGGCGAAATTGGTTTCGATCGTCGTGAAATCGGCGTCCTTGAGGCCGTGTTTGCGGAACATCGTCCGCATCGCCAAGTCGTGGGCCGATCCGATCGCGTTGGTGGCCACCCGGCGGCCCCGGACGTCCTCGATCTTCTTGATCGGACCATCGGCGAGCACGACGAAATTCTCGCTGAAATATCCCGGAAACCCGTCGGCGACGACGTCGGCGACGACCCGCTCGTCGAGGTTCGCGTTGGTGATCGACAGCGCGAGCGCCGCGGTCGAGAAGGCCGCGACTTCGATCTCGCCGATCGCCTGCGCCTGGATTTGCGGGGTCGTCCCCTGAAAGCGCACGGCTTGCATCACATAGCTGCGGCCGAGATGCCTGAAGACCCCGGGTTCGCGCTTGCCCAGCGCCTCGATCAGCGGCGCCAGGTGCCCTGGCGTCACCACCCAGCCGACGCGGATCGTCAACGGTTCGGCCCGAGCGATGCCGACGACGCCGAAGCCCCCAAGGGTCCAAAGGGCGATGATGACCGCCATCACCTTGATCCGCCGCATCGCCTCCCCGCTTCGCATTTTGGTTTCGATCGTCTTGCGGGCATTCTAGCAGAGGCATCGGCGCCGCGCATGGCGCATTCTTGGCGCGCCCGACACCCAACCCGGCTCACGCCGAGGCGGAACATTGGCGCAACCGTTGCGTTGTAGGACAGACCGTCTTTGCCAATTGGAGCGCGAGCGATGGGCCTCAAGGATATCCTCGTCTGCCTCGATCCGACCGATGCCGGCGACAGCCGGTTGCGGCTCGCCGCCGCGCTGGCGCGCGAGCACCACGCGCATCTGTCGGCCGCCTATGTGCTGACCGAGGAACTCCCCGGCGCCGCGCCCTATGGCGGCCTCGGTTTCCGTGCGCCGGCTGAGGCCTCCGCGGTTGCCGAAGGCAGTCTGGTCGCCGGGATTCCCGTTCCGGGCGCGCGGCCCGCGGCCAATGCCGATTTGGTGCATGGCGCCGCGCTGGCCGACATCGTCGAGGAGCGCTTCCGCGAGGCGGTCCGGCCGCACGCGATCGAGGGCGATTGGCACCTGTTCGGGTCGGGCGAGGGCGACGATCTGGTCGCGCTGCTGCGCACGGTCGACCTCGCCGTCTTCGGGCAGACCTCGCCAGATCACCGCGTCCTCACCGGTTTTCGGCCGGAGCAGGTCGTGGTCGCCGCCGGGCGGCCGATGCTGGTGGTGCCCTATGCCGGCGAGTTCGGCGCGATCGGGCGACGCGTGCTCGTCGCCTGGGATGGCACCCGCGAGGCGGCGCGCGCGCTGCACGACGCGCTGCCGTTGATCGCCAAGGCCGAGGCGGTCACAATCGTGACGGTGCGCGCCCAGGAGGCGGGTTTCGAGCGCGACGGGCCGTCGCTGACCCGGGTCGTCAGGCATCTCCAGCGGCACGGCTTGCCCGCTCGGGGGGAAGAGGCGCCGCAGGGCGATCTCTCGGTCTCGGATGTGCTGCTGTCGCGCGCCTCCGATCACGATGTCGACCTGATCGTCGCCGGCGCCTATCACCACTCGCAACTGCGCGAGGCGCTGCTCGGCGGGGTCAGCCGCGATTTGCTCGACCACATCACCGTGCCGCTGTTGATGTCGCACTGACCCGGCGCCGGCGCGCCATCGTCGCGAAACAATTGTCAGACGGTAGCGCGCGGCGTGAAGCCGGGGCTGCCGTCATCGGCGGCCTCGTCGGCCGCTACCCCGGCGACCCGGGCGCCGAACGGTCCCTCGCGGCACGCCTCGATCATCGCCGACACCGCATCGTCCGGCCCGATGACCAGGGCCTCGACGCTGCCGTCGGCGCGGTTGCGCACCCAGCCGCGCAATCCCAGCCTTGTGGCCGCCTGGATCGCCCAGGCGCGATAGCCGACCCCCTGCACCCGGCCGGCGATGCGCAGCCGCACGCTCCGCACCCCATCACTCCAATTCGAGGATGATCTGATCGACGGCGAGGCTGTCGCCGGGCTTGGCGCGCAGTTTGGCGATCCGGCCGTCGCGCTCGGCGCGCAGCACGTTCTCCATCTTCATCGCCTCGACGACAACCAACGGCTCGCCCGCCTTGACCTCCTGGCCCTCGGCGACGACGATTGCGGTCAAAAGACCCGGCATCGGCGACAGCACCAGGCGCGAGGTGTCCGCCGGCTGTTTTTCCGGCATCTGCTGCAACAATTCGGCGGCGCGCGGCGACAGCACCTGGGCGCGGCGGATCACGCCGTCATGCACCAGCCGAAAGGCGCGCCCGCGCAGCCGCTCGACCTGCACCGTCGCGAGCCGATCGTCGATGCGCAGATGCATCAGCATTTGGCCGGGACGCCAATCGGTCGCGGCGCGGCAGTTTTGGCCGTCAATTTCGACGACATAGGCGCTGCCGTCGGCTTTGGCCGATACCGCGCAGGCCCGTTTGTCCAGCAACACGGTCAGCTGTCGCGGCGTTAGCGTCATCGCCCCGGGACCGGCGATCTCGCTCTCGTGCAGTCGGGTTTCCGCCAGCGCCGCGGCGATCAACAACACGTGATCGGCGGCGACCGGCTCGGTCGGCGGGGCGAAACCGCCCGGAAAAGTCTCGACGATAAAGTCGGTCGACAGCGCGCCGGCGCGAAACCGCTCGCTCGCCGCGATCGCTCCCAAAAAGGCGATATTGTGCCGCACTCCGGCAATGTAGAAGCGGTCGAGCGCCCCGCGCAGCCGCTCGATCGCGATCTCCCGGTCGGCGCCAAACGCGACGAGCTTGGCGATCATCGGATCGTAATAAAGACTGATCTCGGCCCCCTCGAACACGCCGGAATCGACCCTGATCCCGTCGCCTTCGGGCGGGCGATAGCGCACGAGGCGGCCAATCGCCGGCAGGAAATCGCGCTGCGGGTCCTCTGCATAGACCCGCGCCTCGATCGCCCAGCCGGTTTGGCGTACATCTTCCTGGGTAAACGGGAGTTTCTCGCCGGCCGCGACCCGGATCATCAGCTCGACCAGATCGAGCCCGGTCACTGCCTCGGTCACCGGATGCTCGACCTGCAGCCGCGTGTTCATTTCGAGGAAATAGAAATTGCGCTCGCGGTCGACGATGAACTCGACCGTGCCGGCCGAGCGGTAGCCGACCGCGCGCGCCAGCGCCACCGCCTGCGCTCCCATCGCCGCCCGGGTCGCGGGGTCGATGAACGGGCTCGGCGATTCCTCGACGACCTTTTGATGCCGGCGTTGGATCGAGCATTCGCGCTCGCCCAGATGCACGATGGTGCCGTGCATGTCGCCAAGCACCTGGATCTCGATGTGGCGCGGCTCCTCGATGTATTTTTCGAGGAAAATGCGGTCGTCGCCAAAGCTGGAGCGCGCTTCGCTCGCCGCGCCGCGCCAGCCGCCGTGCAATTCGGCATCGTCGCGGGCGATGCGCATGCCCTTGCCGCCGCCCCCGGCCGACGCCTTGATCATGACCGGATAGCCGATCTCGTGCGCGACGGCGATGGCCGCATCGATATCGGGGACAATGCCGAGATGCCCCGGCACGGTCGTGACCCCGGCCGCGGCCGCCAGTTTTTTCGATTCGATCTTGTCGCCCATCGCCGCGATCGCCTCGGGGCTGGGGCCGATGAATGCGATCCCGGCATCGGCGAGCGCCGTCGCGAAATCCGGGCGCTCCGACAAAAACCCGTACCCGGGATGCACCGCCTCGGCGCCGGTCCGGCGGCACGCCTCGACGATGCGGTCGATCCGCAGATAGCTATCGGCCGAGGGGGGCGGTCCGATCAACACCGCCTCGTCGGCTTCGCGCACGTGCAGCGCCTCGGAATCAGCATCGGAATAAATCGCGACCGTCGCGATCCCCATCCGCCGCGCCGTGCGAATGACGCGACAAGCGATCTCGCCCCGGTTGGCGATCAGAATCTTGGCGAACATCACGCAGAAAAGAAAAGATCGTCATGGCCGGGCTTGTCCCGGCCATCCACGAATGGGTTGCCTCGCGGCAGATGTTGCCGTAATGTTCTATGATGGAAGGCGCGTGGGTCTACATCATGACCAATCGGCCGAATGGTACGCTGTACACCGGCGTCACCAGCAATCTTCCGCGTCGCGCGTGGGAACATCGGGAAGGCATCGTGGACGGTTTCACTAAGCGATATGGTTTGAAGCGGCTGATATATGCGGAACCACACGCCGACATTAAGTTGGCGATCCAACGCGAGCATAACATGAAGCATTGGCCGCGACGCTGGAAGGTGCGTCTTATACTCGCGGCAAATCCCACCTGGGCCGACCTTTATGACCAACTCAATGGAGCCGTGGATGGCCGGGACGAGCCCGGCCATGACGACCTGGGGAGTCCGTAAGGGTGCCGTCACAGCGGGATGTTGTCGTGCTTTTTCCACGGGTTCCGTAGTTGTTTGCCGCGCAGCATGGCGAGGGCGCGGCACAGGCGACGGCGCGTTGTCGCCGGCTGGATCACATCGTCGATAAAGCCGCGGCTCGCCGCGACGAACGGGTTGGCGAATTTCTCGCGGTATTCCTCGGTGCGCGCCTCGATCGCGGCGGCGTCGCCGCTGTTGGCGCGGAAGATGATTTCGACCGCGCCCTTCGGCCCCATCACCGCGATCTCGGCTGAGGGCCAGGCGAAATTAACATCGCCCCGCAAATGCTTCGAACTCATCACGTCATAGGCCCCGCCATACGCCTTGCGGGTGATCAGCGTGACCTTGGGCACGGTCGCCTCGGCGAAGGCGAACAGGAGCTTGGCGCCGTGCTTGATGATCGCGCCGTGTTCCTGGGCGGTGCCCGGCAAAAAACCCGGCACGTCGACAAAGGTCACGATCGGAATGTTGAAGCAGTCGCAAAACCGGACAAAACGCGCCGCCTTGCGCGCGCTGTCGATGTCGAGGCAGCCGGCCAGCATCATCGGCTGGTTGGCGACGATGCCGATCGTCGCCCCCTCCATGCGCGCGAAGCCGATCAGGATGTTGGCGGCGAAATTGGGCTGCAATTCGAAGAAATCGCCGTCGTCGGCGATCTTCTCGATCAGCTCGCGCATGTCGTAGGGCTTGTTCGGGTTGGGGGGGATCAGCGTGTCGAGCGAGGGGTCGGCGCGGTCGGGCGGGTCGCTCGACGGCCGCGCCGGCGGCGGCGCCCGGTTCGAGCCCGGCAGGAAATCGACAAAGCGGCGCAATTCGACGAGCGCCTCGACATCGTTCTCGAACGCGAGATCGGCGACGCCGGAGCGCGTCGTATGGGTGATCGCGCCGCCCAGTTCCTCCTGGGTCACGGTCTCGTGCGTGACCGTTTTGACGACCTCGGGGCCGGTCACGAACATGTAGGAGCTGTCCTTGACCATGAAGATGAAGTCGGTCATCGCCGGCGAATAGACCGCGCCGCCGGCGCAGGGGCCCATGATCAGCGAAATCTGCGGCACGACCCCCGAGGCCATGACGTTGCGCTGAAACACTTCGGCATAGCCGGCGAGCGAGGCCACCCCCTCCTGAATCCGTGCGCCGCCGGAATCGTTGAGGCCGATGACCGGCGCGCCGACGTTGATCGCCTGGTTCATGATCTTGCAGATCTTTTCGGCATGGGCCTCGGACAGGGAGCCGCCGAACACGGTGAAATCCTGGCTGAACACAAAAACCAGCCGGCCGTTGACGGCGCCGTAGCCGGTCACCACGCCGTCGCCGGGCACCTGCTGTGCTTCCATTCCGAAATCATGGCTGCGGTGCTCGACGAACATGTCCCATTCCTCGAACGAACCGGGGTCGAGCAGAATGTCGAGGCGCTCGCGCGCGGTCAGCTTGCCCTTGGCGTGCTGCGCCTCGATCCGCCGCGCCCCGCCGCCGGCACGGGCAGCTTCGCGCTTCTCGTCCAGTCGCCGAAGAATTTCGTGCATGGCGCGCGGGATAGCACCAAAGAAACGCCGGGGCCAGCCCCGCGGGCTTGCAACGCGAATGGCTGTTCACGCCCGGTCGCGCCGGGCAAGATGTCTCCGATCGATTTCAATCAGCGAGGATCAGATGCCCGAGAGCGAACTCTACAAGAAGGGCGCGGCGATGCGGCGGCAGCTGATGGGCGACGCTGCGGTCGAGAAATCGGCGCGCGAGATCTACAGCGACCCGGTGATGAAGAAATTCATCGACGTCGCGACCGAGACCGTGTTCGGCGCGCTGTGGACCCGGCCCGGCCTCGACACCAAGACCAGGGCGCTGCTCTGCGTCGTCTCCGACACCTGCATGGGGCGCGAGCCCGAACTCGAACTGCATCTGCGCATGGCCTTGCGCCAGGGCTGGACCGAGGACGAGCTGATCGAGGTGATGCTGCATCTGTCGGGCTATATCGGCGTGCCCATCATCCGCGAATCGATGATGGTGGCCTCGCGCGTGTTCAAGGAATACCGCGAGGAAACCGGTCAGAAGTAATCGGCCATCAGTCCCGCCGAAAACCTGGTATTCGGGCGCAGATGGGGCCAGCCGGAATGATCGCCGCGCTCGCCCGTTAAAGTGAGTGCGTCCCTAACGGTTGCTGGATTGTCCCCATGAACAACACCCTCGGCATTTTGACCATCTGCTTTGCACTCGCCGCATCGATGGGTTCGGCGATGGCGGACCCTTGGAAAGATGAAAGCGGCAAGGGTCGCGAGCGCGGCGACTACTCCCGTCCTCTCAACCGCGACGATGACAACCTAGGAAGAGGCGGCTCCCGTCAACAAGGACGCTACGAAGGCCGTGAGCGCAAGGAGGAGTACGACGACGGTCGCTGCAAGATCGAGCGGAAGTGGAGCAAGGACGGAGAGTACAAGGAAGAGCGGAAGTGCCGCGGCAATTCGGGCGCATATCGCCGGGACGGTAATCGCGATAATCCAGGCTACGGCAGCAGCAATCCGAGGAATGGCGACCGCTGGGTCAACCCCGAGTCGCGGCGGTAGCGTCTAAATATAGATTGCTGGCCCACCCGCGCCCGATTACCGGAAAACCAGGCGAAAGCCAGGACTGCGGGTTCGTTGATATTTAATCGCGGAGCAGCGCAATGAACCGCGCCGCCGCTGCGATGTCGGCGGCCAGCGCCTGGCGGCGGATGGCGGCGTCGGCATCCTCGCCCCAGGTTTCGATCTGGAAATTCTCGTCGAGCTGCGCGGCGGCGAAGGCCGCCTCGGCATCAAGCCGGCTCTCGGATAGCGCCAGCGCGATGACGAGCGAGCCCGAGGCGGCCGTCAGGGTATGCAGCGCGGTCAGGCGGAAATCGTCCTGCGCGGCGACGATCGCGGCCAAGGCCCGCAGCGCGGCCGGCGATTGCGCGGCCGGGATGATACCCGTCGTCACCGCGAGCGCGGCGTCATAGCGCACCGCCGCCCAGTCGATCAACGGCTGCCAGACAGCGTGCTGCCGCGCCGCCAAGGCCGGCGGGTGGTCGGTGCGATAGCAGACGAGATCGGTGTCGGCGTAGTTGGCGGTCTCCGCCGCGACCAAATCGCGCCGCGGGGCGGTCACGTCGATCGCGGTCGCGGCCAGCTGGGTCAGCTTCATCGTCGCCGGCCGGATCGTGTCCCGCTGCGCCTCCCACTCCGCCGCGATCGCCGCGGCCAGCGCCGCGCTTGGCAGGATCAGCGCGTTTTTGCCCGGGGTGCGCATCGGCTTTGCGTCGAGCGCGACGCCCCAGCCGCCCTCCGCCGGGTGGGTCGCGACAATCTTGTAGAGCCGTTTCATGCCGGAAGTTCCAGTTCGGCGAACGGGTCCTCGGTGTCGGCCGCGAAGCCGAAGAATTCCCACATCCGGCGCATATGCGGCGGCAGGGGCGCGGTCACCCGCAGCGTGCCGCCGGCGGGATGCGGAACCGCGAGGCTGCGGGCGTGCAGATGCAGCTGGTGCGCCGCCGCGCCGCCCGGGAGCTGGGCGGCGCTGCCGCCATATTTGCCGTCGCCGAGGATCGGGGTGCCGAGCGCGGCGCAATGGGCGCGCAACTGATGGGTGCGCCCGGTGACCGGCAGCAGCGCGAGCCAGCTCGCCCGCGCGCCGGCCTGGTCGATGACCCGGTAATAGGTGACCGCGTCCTTGCCTTCCGCGTCGGCCCGGACGCGCTCATGACCGCGAGCGCCGCCGGCCGATTTCGCCAGCGCGAGGTCGATGCGGCCCTGTGGCGGCTGCGGCAGGCCGGTGACGATCGCCCAATAGATCTTGCGGGTGGTCTTGTCGCGAAACGCGCGGGTGAAAAACGTCGCGGCCGCTTGGGTGCGGGCGATCAGCAGCACGCCCGAGGTGTCCTTGTCGAGGCGGTGAACTAGACGCGGGCGCTCCTCTGAATCGAACCGCAACCCGTCGAGCAACGCATCGACATGGCGCTCGGTATTGGTGCCGCCCTGCACCGCGAGCCCGGCCGGCTTGTTGATGACGATCGCCCAATCGTCGCGGTAGAGGACCGCGTCGCGCAGCAGCGCGACATCGTGCGGGCGCACCCGCGGCCCGGCGGTGGGATCGGTCGCTGGAGCATCGGGCAGAGGCGGCACCCGGACCATCTGACCGGGCTCGACCGGATCGCCGGCGCGGGCGCGCTTGCCGTCGACCCGGACCTGCCCGGTGCGCAGCAGCTTTTCGAGGCGGCCGTGGCTCAGCGCGGGATAATGCCGCCGGAACCAGCGGTCGAGCCTGCCCGCGCCGTCCTCGGGGCGCACCGTGACGATATCGACGCCGGTCATTGTCGCGCCCCGGTTTTCGCCGATGCCGCCCGCTCGCGCAGCTTGTCCCAGTAATCGAGGCGCTTCTTGATTTCGCGCTCGAAACCGCGCTCGCTCGGCCGGTAGAATTCGCGGCGCTCGACCCCGTCCGGGAAATAGTTCTGGCCGGAGAAGCCTTCCTCTGTGGCGTGGTCGTAGACATAACCGCCGCCATAGCCGAGCTCGCGCATCAGCCGGGTCGGCGCGTTCAATATGTGAATCGGGGGCATCAGCGAGCCGGTCTTGTCGGCCATCGCGCGGGCCTCGCCGTAGGCGGCGTAGGCGGCGTTGGATTTGGGCGCGCTCGCCAGATAGATCACGAGCTGAGCAACCGCCAGCTCGCCTTCGGGCGAACCGAGCCGGTCGTAGGCGTCCCAGGCGGCGAGCGCCTGCACCAGCGCCTGCGGGTCGGCGAGGCCGATATCCTCGCTCGCCGCGCGGGTCAGCCGCCGCAGGATATAGATCGGGTCCTCGCCGCCGGCCAGCATGCGCGCCAGCCAATAGAGCGCGGCGTCGGTGTCGGAGCCGCGCAGCGATTTGTGCAGCGCGCTGATCAGATTGTAATGACCCTCCTGGTGCTTGTCGTAGAGCGGCGCGCGGCGTTGCACCAGTTCGGCGAGCTGCCGAGGCCCCAGCGCGGGCTCGCGCGGCAGCCGCTCGATCTCCTCGACCAGGTTCAGCAAAAAACGCCCGTCGCCGTCGGCCATCGCGCGCAACGCGGCGCGGCCGTCGTCGGTAAGTGGAAGGGTATGGCCGAGATTGTGTTCGGCGCGCGCCAGCAGGGTTTCGAGCGCGGCATCGTCGAGCCGGCGCAACACGAACACCTGGGCGCGCGACAGCAAGGCGCCGATCAGCTCGAAGGACGGGTTTTCGGTCGTGGCGCCAACCAGGATCACGGTGCCGTCCTCGACATTGGGCAAAAAAGCATCCTGCTGGGCGCGGTTGAAGCGGTGGATTTCGTCGACGAACAGCAGCGTCCCCTGCCCCATCTCGCGGCGTTTCCTCGCCGCCTCGAACATTTTGCGCAGATCGGCGACCCCGGAAAACACCGCCGACAGCGGCTCAAAGGCCAGATCGGTGCCCCCTTCTGAAAGTTGGGCGGCGAGGAGGCGCGCGATTGTCGTCTTGCCGCAGCCCGGCGGCCCCCACAAAATCATCGAGGCCAGCCGGCGCGCCGCGACCATGCGGCCGATCGGGCCGTCGGGGCCGATCAGATGATCCTGTCCGACGATGTCGGCGAGGCGTTGCGGGCGCAGCCGGTCGGCCAACGGCCGCGGCGCCTGGGCTTCAAAAAGCGTGCTCATCGGGTTGGGTATATGGGCCGGCGAGCTGGGGCTGCAAATCACCCCTCTCCCGCAATGCAGGAGAGGGTTAGCGGAGCGCACGCCGTTGGTCTGGCGAACACCTCGTCGAAGGTGGCGCGCAGGGCGGTGTCCACTTCGGCCATTGCGACGGCAATGCCGAGGCGGGCCAATGAGGTGACGCCGTGCCCGGAAATGTCGGGGGCGATGCCGCACGGAACGATGCCGCGGTAATGGTCGAGGTCGGGGTCGATGTTGAGCGCGACGCCGTGATAGCTGACCCAGCGCCGCACCCGCACCCCGATCGCGGCGATCTTGTCCTCGCGCCCATCAGGTCCGACCACCCAGACCCCGATCCGGCCGTCGCGCCGTTCGCCGGTCACATTGAAGCGCGCCAGGGTGGCGATGATCCATTCTTCGAGCCGCCAGACATGACAGCGCACGTCGCGCCCATAACGCTCCAGATCGAGCATCGCATAGGCGATGCGCTGGCCCGGCCCGTGATAGGTGTATTGCCCGCCGCGGCCGCTGCGGAACACCGGCAGCCCGGCCGGGTCGAGCAAATCCTCGGGGCGGGCGCTGGTGCCGGCGGTGTAGAGGGGCGGGTGCTCAAGCAGCCACACCAATTCGGGCGCGCCGCCGTCGCGGATCGCCGCGATGCGCCGCTCCATCTCGGCGACTGCTTCCTCGTACGGCACCGGCGCATCGCCGAGGCGCCATTCAAGCCGCGAGCCTTTGTGCTGTGGGGGGTGCTGTAGGGCCATCGTGCTTGATATGGTAGCGCGTATTTGCTAAGGACGCGCCCCACCTCAGTTGGGAATTCCGGGCGTGCGGTCGTGGCGGAATTGGTAGACGCGCAGCGTTGAGGTCGCTGTGGGGGAAACCTCGTGGAAGTTCGAGTCTTCTCGACCGCACCAGACTTGCCCGGCCGGATACCGCAGGGCCTGATCCGATAGGGGTATTCATGCGCGCCATCGGCCTCGCATTCGTCTCTACCTTGCTGATTGCCGGCGTGCTGATTGCCGGCGTCGCGCAAGCGCAGATCGTCGGCGGCCAATACCGCGTCCAGGGCACCAACCCGGACGGCTCGGCCTATGCCGGCACCGCGACGATCGCGCCGAGCAGCAACACCACGTGCCGCATGATTTGGCGAACCGGCACGACCTCCGCTGGTATCTGCATGATGGCCGGAAAGTCGCTGGCCGCGAGCTATTCGCTGAGCGGCAAGATCGGCCTAGTACTCTACGAGATGCAGCCGGACGGCTCGTTGAAGGGGGTGTGGACCGTCGCCGACCAGCCCGGCGCCGGAACCGAAACCTTGATCCCAGCCAAATAGCCTCGCCGGGAAACAATCCAGGCGCGAGGCCATGCAGAACACAAGGCTCGCCATGCTCGATCATGATCTCGGCCCCGAGATCGACATGCTGCGCAACAGCGTGCGCGATTTCGCCGAGGAGCATATCGCGCCGATCGCCGCCGAGATCGACCGCGCCGACCGCTTTCCCATTGAGCTGTGGCCGCAAATGGGAGAACTGGGCCTCCACGGCATCACGGTCGAGGAGGAATACGGCGGCAGCGCGATGGGTTATCTCGCCCATTGCGTCGCAATGGAGGAAGTGAGCCGCGCCTCGGCCTCGGTCGGCCTCTCCTACGGTGCGCACTCGAACCTCTGCGTCAACCAGATCCGCCGCAACGGCAACGAGGCGCAGAAGCGCAAATACCTGCCTGATTTGGTTTCCGGCAAACACGTCGGGGCGCTGGCGATGAGCGAGCCCGAGGCCGGCTCCGATGTCGTCTCGATGCGGCTGCGCGCCGACCGCCGAGGCGACCGCTACGTCCTCAACGGCACCAAGATGTGGATCACCAACGGGCATTACGCCGACACGCTGGTGGTCTACGCCAAGACGCGGCCCGCTGCCGGGGCGCGCGGCATCACCGCTTTTCTGATCGAGAAGGGGATGAAGGGTTTCCGTCCGGCGCAGAAGCTCGACAAATTGGGCATGCGCGGCTCGCCGACCTCGGAATTGGTGTTCGAGGATTGCGAGGTGCCGGCCGAGAATGTGCTCGGCGCGGTCGACGACGGCGTGCGCGTCCTGATGAGCGGGCTCGATTACGAGCGCGCGGTCTTGGCCGCCGGGCCGCTCGGCATCATGCAGGCCTGCCTCGACGTCGTGATCCCCTACATCCACGACCGCAAGCAGTTCGGCCAGCCGATCGGCGAATTCCAGCTGATCCAGGGCAAAATTGCCGACATGTACACCGTGTTCAGCGCCTGCCGCGCCTATGTCTATGCGGTGGCGCGGGCCTGCGACCGCGGGCAGACGAATCGCAAGGATGCCGCCGGCGCGATCCTCTACGCCGCCGAGAAGGCGACCCTGATGGCGCTCGACGCGGTGCAGATCCTCGGCGGCAACGGCTACATCAACGAATACCCGACCGGGCGCCTGCTGCGCGACGCCAAGCTCTACGAGATCGGCGCCGGCACCTCGGAAATCCGCCGCATGCTGATCGGCCGCGAATTGTTCACCGAGAGCGCATGACATGCGGGGGGTGACGTGCGGCGGCTGATCTCCGGGGGGTCGCCCTTCGAGGCGGTCGGCGGCTACAGCCGCGCGGTGGCCGACGGCGAATGGGTATTCGTCGCCGGCACCACCGGCTTCGACTACGCCGCGATGACGATATCGGACGACCCGGTCGAGCAGGCCCGCCAAGCCCTCCGCAACATCGCGGCGGCGCTGGCCGAGGCCGGCGCCACCCTCGCCGACGTCGTACGGGTACGCTACTACGTGCCGAACCACGACGATTGGCCGGCCATCATGCCGGTCCTGGCCGAGATCCTGGGCGCGATCCGGCCGGCCGCGACGGCAATCATCTGCGGCCTCGTCGACCCGCGCATGAAGATCGAGATCGAGGTCACCGCGCGCCGCCAATCCGATTGACATGCGCGCGGGATGCGCCAAATCATGCGCCATGGCCGAGAACGTCACCCTCGACTTCATCGGCAGGCAGCTCGAACGCGTGCTGGCTGAGCAGGCCGCGATGCGCGAAGAAATCCGCAGAGTCCGCGAGGATATTCACGTGTTGACGGCCATTGTGCTGCGCCATGATTCGACCCTCAACGCCATCCTCGAACAACTGCACGCGATGACGGCGCAGCATAACCGCTTCGATATCCGACTGCGGCGGCTGGAGGAACGGACGCCGTCCTGAGGGCAAGCGATGCGGCTGACCGACGAACAGCGCCTGCTGCGCGATACGGCGCGGGAGGTCGCACGCAACGAGCTGGCGCCGCACGCGGCCGAATGGGACCGCGAGGCGCGGTTTCCGACGGAGGCGCTGGCCGAACTGGGGCGGCTCGGGTTCATGGGGATGCTGGTGCCGCCGGAATATGGCGGGGCGGGCGCCGACCATGTCGGCTATGCGCTGGCACTCGCGGAGATCGCCGCCGGCGACGGCTCGGTCTCGACGATCCTCAGCGTGCACAATTCGGTCGGCTGCCTGCCGGTCCTGCGCTACGGGTCGGCGGAACAGAAAGAGCGCTTTCTGAAGCCGATGGCGGCGGGCGACATGCTCGCGTGCTTCTGCCTGACCGAGCCGCAGGCCGGGTCCGATGCCGCCGCGATCAAGACCCGCGCCAAGCGCCACGGCAATCGCTGGGTCCTCAACGGCACCAAGCAGTTCATCACCTCGGGCTCGACCGCGCAGGTCGCGATCGTGTTCGCCGTCACCGACCCCGATGCCGGCCGCAAGGGCATCAGCGCCTTTATCGTGCCGACCGCGACGCCGGGTTATCGGGTCGCGCGGCTGGAGCACAAGCTCGGCCAGCGCGCCTCCGACACCGCGCAACTCGTCTTCGAGGACATGGAGCTGACCCCCGATTTGATGCTCGGCGCCGAGGGCGACGGCTACCGCATCGCGCTCTCCAACCTCGAAGGCGGGCGCATCGGCATCGCGGCGCAGGCGCTCGGCATGGCCCGTGCCGCCTACGAGGCCGCGCTTTCCTACGCCAAGGAGCGCGAGGCGTTCGGGGCGAAAATCATCGAGCACCAGGCGGTGGCGTTCCGCCTCGCCGACATGGCGACCCAGCTTGCCGCGGCGCGCGGGCTGATCTTCGATGCCGCGTCGCGGCGCGACGCCGGCGAACCCTGCCTGCAACAAGCGGCGATGGCCAAATTGTTCGCCTCCGAGATGGCCGAGCGGGTCGCCTCGGACGCGATCCAGATCCATGGCGGCTACGGCTATCTGGCCGATTTCCCGGTCGAGCGGATATATCGCGACGTGCGCGTCTGCCAGATCTACGAGGGCACCAGCGACATTCAGCGCCTCGTCATCGCCCGCGAGATCGCCCGCGACTGATTCCCGCGCCTGGCTAGTTCGCGGAGAGGCCGGGCACGCCGCGGTAGATCGCCGAGAGCGCGACGTCGAGGCCGATCGTGTCGAGCTGCAGCCGGGCGTCGGGGCCGCTGATCTCGATCGTGTCCCAGCCGTCGGCCTGGCGCCGATAGATCGTCGCGGCGACCCGTTCGCTCTCGATATAGAGGATCTCCAGCAAGCTCGGGATCGCCTGATACTCTGGGAGCTTGACGAAATGATCGTCGCGCTCGGTCGAGGGCGACTGGATCTCGACGATCAGCACCGGCTCCGCGGCGATGCCCTTGTAGCCGCCCGGCTCGCAGGTGACCGTGATATCGGTCTCGAAATGGTTGCGGCCCATGACCCCCTGCGGGGCGATGCCGGCTTGGCTGCGCGTCGTGCATCCGGGAAGATTCTTCCGAACCGCCATCCCAATTTCGATCGTCAGGTTGGCCGCGATGATCTGATGCGGGATCGCGGGTGGCGCCATCGCGACGATGACGCCGTCGATCAGCTGGTAATGGCGCTGGTCGTTCGGGCAGCAATCGAGGAACTCCTCGACGGTCAGCAGCTTGTATGCGAGTTCCATGACCATAAGGATAATCCCTCGCCCGCCGCTATTCCAGATCCGGGTCGGTCTCCGCCAGCACCTCGGCGAATAGCGCGCGGTCGATATTGCCGCCGGATAGAATGATCGCGACCCGCTTGCCGGCGAGCCGGCCGCGCTCCTGAAGCGCGGCGGCGAGCGGGGCGGCGCCGGCGCCCTCGGCGACGTTGTGCGTGTCGCTGAAGAGGATGCGCATCGCCCGCCGGATCTCCGCTTCCGACACCGTGACGATGCGCGCCGCGCCGCCGCGGATGATGTCGAGCGCCGCCGCGTCCGGCACCCGGACGGCGAGACCGTCGGCGATCGTGTCGGCCGAATTGGTGCCGACCGGCTTGCCTGCGGCGACCGACAGCGCATAAGTCGGCGCGTTCTCGGCGACGACCCCGACGATCTCGACCGACCGCCCCAGCGCCGACCGCCCCAGCGCTTCCCGCGCCGCGATCATGGCGCAGATGCCGCTGCCGAGCCCGACCGGCACGTAGACCGTGTCGAGCCCGTCAACCGCGCGCAATAACTCCAGACCGCAGGTGGCGACCCCGCGCACCAAATCGGGGTGGAACGAGCGCACCAGATGCAGCCCGTCGCAAGCGGCGCGCGCGATTGCCTCTTCGTAGGCCGCCTGGAAATCGTGACCGGTCTCGATCAGGGTCGCGCCGAACGCCCGCATTGCCCGGTTTTTCTCCGGGCTGTTGCCGTGGGGCACGACGATCGTCGCGGCGAGGCCGAGCCGTGACGCGGCATAGGCGATGCTCTGCCCGTGATTGCCGCGGGTCGCGGTGATGACGCCCGTTACCTCGGGCCGGGCGCGCCGCAGCTCGTCGAGGTACACGAGCCCGCCGCGCAGCTTGAACGCGCCGATCGGCGTGTGGTTCTCGTGCTTGACCCAGAGTTCGGCGCCGATGCGGCGCGACAATAGCGGCCAGCGATATTGCGGGGTCGGCGGGACCACGGTGTGGACCAGCGCGGCGGCGGCGTCGAGCGCGGCGAGCGAAATCATATCCGTATTGCGCCGCGTCCCGCCGGCCGGGTCAAGCCCCGGTCGATCCGCGGTCAATCAGCGTTCGTCCGGTGCGGCGCCGAGCCTCGGAACTCTCTCGGCGCGCGCCGAGTTGGTGCGGTATAGCCGACCTCTATGCGCGGCCTGCGCGGCGCGCCGTCACGACCGTCATGATCGGGAGCCCAAACATGCCGATTGGCCATAACCTCGATCCGGGCGCCTGGCGCGGCTCGTGCCGTGGGGTGCTGATCGGTGGGGTCGCGGCGCTGCCGCTGCTGCTGGCTCCGACACTTGCGCCGGCGCAGCTTGCCGTCGAGAAGCCGGCCGGCAGCGCGGAGAAAAACGTTACCGCGCAGGTGCAGAAGGAATTGCCGGTGGCGCTGCCGAGCCTCGCGCCGCTGGTTCAGCGCGTCTCGGCGGCGGTCGTCAACATCTCGGCCCAGCTCAACGGGGACGCCGCGGCCCGCCCCGAACCGTCGACCGATGACGCCGATCACGGCGGCTCGCGGTTCGACGAGCTACTGCGCCGCTTCTTCGAGAACCGCGGCCCGCCGCCCCCGGGCGGACCCCCGGGCGCATCCCCGGGCGCGCCACCGCGCGGGCGGGAAGGGACGGCGCTGGGCTCGGGGTTCATCATCGATCCCGCCGGCTATATCGTCACCAACAACCACGTGGTCGGCAACTCGGCCAAGATCACCGTGATCTTGCAGGACAACAGCCGCCACCCGGCGAAAATCATCGGTCGCGACGAAAAGACCGACCTCGCGCTGATCAAGATCGACAGCAGGCAGAAGTTGCCGTTCGTCACCTGGGGCGACAGCGACCAGGCCAAGGTCGGCGATTGGATCGTCGCGGTCGGGAACCCGTTCGGGCTCGGTGGCACGGTGACGGCCGGGATCATCTCGGCGGTCGGCCGCAACATCAACGAGGGGCCCTACGACGATTTCATCCAGCTCGACGCGCCGATCAACCGCGGCAATTCGGGCGGACCGGCCTTCAACCTCGGCGCCGAGGTGATCGGCGTCAACACCGCGATCTATTCGCCCTCGGGCGGCTCGGTCGGCATCGGCTTCGCGGTGCCGTCCAATACCGCGAAGAATGTCGTCGCGCAGCTCAAGGAAAAGGGCCAGGTCACCCGCGGCTGGCTCGGGGTCGCGATCCAGGGCATCACCCCGACCATCGCCAAGGGCCTCGGGCTGAACCCCGACCAGCCGAGCGGCGTCCTGATCGCCGCGGTGACCCCGAACAGCCCGGCCGCCAAGGCTGGGCTCAAGCAGGGCGATGTCGTCGTCAGCGCCGCCGGGCGGCCGGTCAAGGGGGTGCACGAATTGCCGCGGATCGTCGCCGCGACTGCGCCCGGCGACAAGCTCGACCTGACCGTCTTACGCGGCGGCAAGGAAACAGCAATTGCCGCGACGGTCGCCGCGATGCCGGACAGCCGGGCACAGGTTGCGGCGACCGGGGGCGCCACGGGCGGCGACGAGCAGGCGGCCAGCCTCGGCCTCCAGTTCGCCGCGATCAACCCGGCGCTGCGCCGCCAGCACCGCATCCCGAACGACGTCGAAGGCGTCGTCGTGACCAAGGTCGCCGGCGACAGCCCCGCCGCGTCGATCGGCATCGAACCGGGCGATGTCATCGTATCGGTCGACCAGCATCCGACAAAGACCCCGCAACAGGCCGCCGAGGAGATCAAACGCGCGGCGACCAAGGGCAATCTTCTGCTGTTGCTGAACCGCAACGGCGCCAGCCAGTTCGTCGGCCTGACGGTGACCCCGGGCGTCGGCGGCGGCGCTCCGCGATAGCGGCGGCGCCGGGCGCGTCCGCCATCTGCTGCAGGGGCGCGTCGCGTCCTTCGAGACGCCCGCGTTGCGGGCTCCTCAGGATGAGGTTTTTTCTTAATTACATCAAAGAGATATCCTCATCCTGAGGAGGCGCGGAGCGCCGTCTCGAAGGACGCGCGAATGGTATTGCAGCCGGTCTTTTTGGGGTTCGCTTGGATTGCTTCACAAGCTCTGAGGATGCCGCGACGCCGTCTCGAAGGACGCCTTTAGGCGTAACCGCGCCGCCAATCGCCTCGGCTGACGTGTCGTGGCGATTGCCTTATGCTTAGGCATGATGAGTCACCGCACCCCGCCCCGTCGATGAAAGCCCTCGTCACCGGGTTCGAGCCGTTCGGCGGCGACCGTGTCAATCCCGCCCTCGAAGCGCTCCGGCTGCTGCCGGCGCGGCTCGGGGCGCTGGACATCGCCACCCTCGCGTTGCCGACCGCGTTCGGTGGGTCGCTCGCCGCGCTCGAAGACGCGGTCGCGACGACCCGCCCGGACATCGTGCTCGGCCTGGGTCTCGCGGGCGGTCGCGCCGCCTTGTCGCTCGAACGGGTCGCGATCAACATCGACGACGCGCGCATCCCCGACAATTCCGGTGTGCAGCCGATCGACCGTCCGGTCGTGCCCGGCGGCCCGGCCGCCTATTTCGCGACCTTGCCGATCAAGGCCGCGGTCGCGGCGCTGCGCGGAGCCGGGCTGCCGGCAATCGTCTCCAACAGCGCCGGCACCTTCGTCTGCAATCACCTCTTCTACGGCTTGCTGCACCTGGGCGCGACGCGCCGGCCGGGTTTCCGCGGCGGGTTCCTGCACCTCCCGTATCTGCCGGCGCAAGCGGCCTCCCACGCGGACGCGCCGTCGATGGCGCTCGCCGACATCGTGCGGGGCGTCGCGATCGTTCTCGAAATCGCGGCGGCGCGCCGCGACGACATCGAAGCCGCCGAGGGTGCGATGAGCTAGGCGCGATCAGCTAATGGAGCGCGCGCGCCGGGCGTGGTATCACCGGACTGTGCTCTGCCGCGGGAAAGCCAAACCGGCAGGCGCACCGAAGCGGAGGTGAACCATGGTCGCGTATAGCGGCGCGCATGTTGTCGTCACCGGCGGCACCGGCGCCTTGGGAACCGCGGTGGTCGCGGCGTTGCGCGCGGTCGGCGCGGTCTGCCACGTGACCAACATGGTGGTGGCCGAATTGGCCAATTATCCGCACCGCGACGATCCCGGGGTGCATGTCACGACCGGGCTCGACCTCGCCGACGAAGCCGCGGTGCGCCGGTTTTACGCCGCTCTGCCGCCGCTCTGGGCGTCGGTCCACCTGGCGGGCGGCTTTGCGATGTCGCCGATCGCCGAGACGTCGGCCGTCGAGTTCGCCGATCAGTTCCAGATGAACGCGCTGTCGTCGTTTCTATGCTCGGCGGCGGCGATCCGTGCGATCCGGGCGCGCGCCGAGCCGGGGCCGGGTGGCGCCAAGGGCGGCCGCATCGTCAACGTCGCGGCGCGGCCTGGGCTCGAACCCCGGCTCGGCGCGGGGATGGTCGCCTATGCCACCGCGAAGGCGGCGGTCGCGGCGATGACCCAGGCGCTCGCCCAGGAGACCGCGGGCGAAGAAATCTGGATCAACGCGGTGGCGCCCTCGACCCTCGACACGCCGGCGAACCGGGCGGCGATGCCGAATGCCGATCACGCCGGCTGGGTCGCGCCGAGCGCCGTCGCCGAGATGATTGCGTTCCTCGCCTCGCCGGAAAACCGCGTGACCCGAGGCGCGGTGATCCCGGTCTACGGCGGGGCGTGAGCGGCGCAGACTGCAACATACGGCACCCGGGAGGAGGACTTCGATGGCCAAAGGCATATTGATCGCGGCGATGAACATCGCCAACGCGGCCGAAGACGAGTTTCACGATTGGTACGACACCGAGCACGTGCCCGAGCGGCAACGCGTGCCGGGCTTTCTGTTGTGCCAGCGCTGGATCGGCATTGATGACCGCAAGGTGTCGGTGGCGACCTATGACCTCGACAATGCCGGGGTCCTGACGAGCCCCGGTTATCAGGCGATCGGCGGCGAGAATCTCTCTCCGTGGTCGAAGCGGGTGACTGGCCGGGTCGAGCGGCTGATGCGTTTCGAGGGCGACCAGATCCTGCCCGGCGACCGGCTCCCGCCCGATAATGCCGGCGGCCTATTGCTCAACTCGATGAATGTCGAGCCCGCCGCCGAGGCCGAGTTCAACGAATGGTACGACAAGGAGCATATTCCCGCTCTGGGGGCCGTGCCGGGCGTGCTGTGCGCCCGCCGCTTTCGCGCGACCAGCGCCAATCGCCGCTACGTCGCGCTCTATCACTTGGCGTCGCCCGACGTGCAGGCCACCCCGGCCTGGAAGAGCGCGGCCGACACCGAATGGACCCGCCGCCTGCGGCCGCATTTCCGCGATCATCTGCGGATTGTCTGCCGCAGATATGTGCGTGGCGGCTGACCGCCAATCGCTCCCTCTCCCCCACTGGGGGAGAGGGTTGGGGTGAGGGGGCGAGCCCGTGACGATCGTTATGGCCGAGGCACCCTCACCCGGCCGCGGCTATGCCGCGTCCACCCTCTCCCGCGGTGCGGGCGAGGGTTGATTTGTAAGGCGCGGCCCGCATGGAACGCCTGTTCTCCTTCGGCTTTCTGGCGCCGCCGACGGTTTTGATCACCGCATGCCTCGTCGGCGCGCTGGTCGCGCTGGTGTGGCGGCGTACCGGCATCGGGCTGGCGCTCGGATCGAGTCTCTGCCTCTTTGCCGCCGCGACCCCAGCCCTATCCTCTTATTTGCTGCAGCGAGCCGAGTCCGGGCTGCGGCGGAATGTCGATTTCCGCGAAGCGCAGGCGATCGTGGTGCTCGGCGGCGAAGTCCGTCCGGGCAATGGCGGCGATATCCCGGACCGGCTCGGCGCCTTGGCGCTTGAGCGCGTCATGCTCGCGGCCGACGCCCATCGCCGGCTGCGGCTGCCGGTGGCGGTCAGCGGCGGCCGGGCGGGCGGGGCTCGCCCAAGCGAGGCCGCGCTGATGAAAGCGGCGCTCGACGGGAATTTCGCCGTGCCGGTCGACTGGACCGAAGACCGCTCGCGCACGACCTGGGAAAATGCGCTCCATACCGCGGAACTGTTGCGGCCGGCGAAAGTCACGACGGTCGTGCTGGTCAGCCAGGCCTGGCATTTGCCGCGCGCGCTGTGGGCGTTCGAGCGGGCCGGGCTGAAGGCGCTGCCCTGGCCGGCGCCGCGCACCGCCTTGCGCCTCGCCCGGGTCGACGATTTCCTGCCGAGCATGGCGGGGCTGCACGACAGCTTTCATGCCCTGCATGAGATTGTCGGCGGGTTTTATTATCGCTTGCGTCATCGACCAGCCGGTTTGGTGTTATCCTAGGAATGCTGAAGGTTCGTCACGGAGAGCCGACATGCGTCGCCAGGACCAGATCGCGGAAGCCAGGAAACTGCTCGCCCATCTCGACCGGCGCACGACCGCGCTGGCCGACGGCATCTACCGCAACCCGGTCAGCGACTATACCTGCCCGCGACAGGCGGCGCGCGAGGGCGCTTTGTTCTTCCGCGACGGCCCGATCAATATCGGGCTGAGCGGCTTGCTGCCGCGTCCCGGCGACTGGATGACGCATGATTATACCGGCGTGCCGATGCTGCTGGTTCGCCGTGACGACGACACGCTCGGCGCCTTCCTGAACGTCTGCCGCCACCGCGGTGCGCGTGTTGCCGACGGTTGCGGTTCTGGCGCGCGCAGTTTTTCGTGCCCCTATCACGGCTGGACCTACGGGGTCGACGGCAGTCTGGTGGCGCGGCCGGAGGATGCCGCGTTCGCCGCCGCCGACCGCCCGTCGCACGGGTTGCGCAGCCTGCCGGTCGTCGAGAAACACGGCATGATCTGGGTCGGACCGCGCCCCGACATGGCGCTCGATGTCGATACCCTGCTCGACGGGGCGGCGGACGACCTCGCCGCTTACGGGCTCCAATCCTACCATCATTACGAGACCCGCGTGCTGCGGCGCGAGATGAACTGGAAGCTCGCGATCGACACGTTCGGCGAGACCTATCACCTCAATTATCTGCATCCCGACACGGTCGCTCCGCTGTTTCACAACAACCGCGCGACCTTCGCCGCCTTTGGCCGCAACCATCGGATGATCGCGGCGCGCCGCACCCTCGACGAATTGCGCGGTCAGCCGGAGGAGTCGTGGGATCTGTTCGCTCATACCGCGATCGTCTACGTGCTGTTCCCGAACACGATCTTTTTGTTCCAACGAGACCACGTCGAGACCTGGCACGTCTTTCCGGGCGAGCGCCCGGATTCCTGCGCGATGTACGTGTCGCTCTACATCCCCGAGCCGGCGGCCGGCGACAGCGCCAGGCGGCATTGGGATAACAATTTCAACCTGCTGATGGCGACCGTCGAATTGCAGGATTTCCCGACCTGCGAGGGGATGCAGCGCGGGTTTTCGTCGGGCGCGCAGGATTCGATCGTCTTCGGTCGCAACGAGCCGGCGCTACAGCACTATCACCGCAGCGTCCGCGCGGCGCTCGGAGAAGCCGAATCAAGGCTCGCGGCCGAATAGTGCGTCGACCACAAATGATCGAGCGCTAGGAACAGTTTTCGGTCATGCGGATGCGCAGCAGGCGGGCGGTGGCGTCGGCAATGCTCGACCATAGACGAAATGAGTCGGAGCTCGGCTCATCGGCGTGCTGGTCCCGCCGCCGCTCGGCGATATCAAGCGCCGCGTGCCCGTGCTCGTTGACGAGGATCGCGGCTAATTCGGTGATTTCCTGCTCTGTCATCTTACCCAAGTTAAGCCGAGCGGCGGCCATTAGGTTCCCGAATCGCCACCGTCGCCTGTCGAGTGGCGGCCAGCCGGCAGCCCTCTTGCTGACCCGGTTTATCGGCCCTGTCGAACGTGCTAGATCTAGGGCGGGCCGGCGTGCGGGGTGGAAGCGCGCGGCGGCGGGGGCAGGGCATTGTCAGGCGAATGGAACTTTCGATCGTCATTCCGGTCAAGAACGAGGCCGGCAACATCGCCCCGCTCGTCGCCGAAATCGTTGCCGCGCTCGAGGGGCTCGCCGATTACGAGATCGTCTATGTTGATGACGGCAGCAACGACGCGACGGCGGCCGAGATCGGCCGCCTGCAAGCCAGGCTGCCGCGGCTGTGTCTCGTGCGCCACGCGACGAGCGGCGGCCAGAGCGCGGCGATCCGCAGCGGAGTCAAGGCGGCGCGGGGAACCTGGATCGCGACGCTGGACGGCGACGGCCAGAACGATCCCGCCGACATTCCCGCCCTGTGGCGGCTCGCCCAGGGGAGCATCCAAAACAGCATCCGGGAGATCGTGCCGCCGTTGCTGATCGCCGGGCATCGCGCCCGCCGCCGCGACACCTGGACCAAGCGGCAGGCTTCGCGAATCGCCAATGCGGTGCGCCGCCGCCTGCTGCGCGACGGGACGCCCGATACCGGCTGCGGGCTCAAGCTGTTCCCGCGCTCGCTGTTCCTCGACCTGCCGTATTTCGACCATATGCACCGCTTTCTGCCGGCGCTCGTGTTGCGCGAGGGCGGCAGCGTGCGCTCGGTCGCGGTCAATCATCGGCCGCGGCAGCGCGGCATCTCGAAATACGGCGTGCTCGACCGGCTCGGTGTCGGCATCGCCGACCTGCTGGGCGTCATGTGGTTGCGCCGGCGCAGCACCCGGCCCCGGCTGATCGAGAACGAGATGCCGCCGCCTCAGCCCGCAGCCTCCGGGTCACGGGTCGCGCGGCGGGAGCCGGTGCTGTGATGATTGGCAGGGCAGCAATCGTGCGGCTCGTCGTCGGCGCGCTGGTGGTGGCCGGTATCGTCGCGGCCTGGCCTTGGCGCAGCCTGTTCGACCCGCTCGCGATGACGGCATTGATCGGCGGCAATCCGCTGGCGCCGCTGATATTTGTCGTGCTGCACGTCGCGGCGAGCCTGTTCTTCGTGCCGCGGGCATTCCTGGCGGTGGGCGCCGGGCTGGTTTTCGGGATGTGGTGGGGCATCGTCTGGGCGGCGCTCGGCAGCGTGGCCGGCGCGGTCGCCGGGTTCCTCGTGGCGCGCTACCTCTACGCGGGATTTGTCGAGCGCGCTGATTCGGTTCGACTAAAGGCGCTCCTCGCGCGCGTGGAGCGCGGCAGCTGGCGCATGGTGGCGGTGGTGCGGCTGGTGCCCTTTATCCCGCACAGCCTGACCAACTACGCGTTGGGGCTGACCCGGCTGCGGCTTGGTGCGTACGCGGTCGGCTCGCTGCTCGGCCAATTGCCGCTGACGATCGCCTATGCCGATTTCGGCGCCGCCGGCCGGGCGCTGTTCGGTACCGCCGACTGGCTGCATCAGATGCTGTGGCCCAGCCTGATCGGGCTCAGCGCGCTGTCGCTGTCGCTGCTGATCCCGCTCGTGGCGCGGCGGCGAATGCGGCAAGTCCAGCCAACCGGGGAGGCGTAGGGCCGCCGGTTGCCCAGTCGAGCAGTTCGACGGTGTGGACCACCGGCAGCGGCGCCTCGGCCCTGAGCTGGGTGATGCAGCCGATATTGCCGGTCGCGACAAGGTCGGCGCGGGTCAGTGCGATGTTGGCGAGCTTGCGGTCGCGCAACGCGGCGGCAAGCTCCGGCTGCAACAGATTGTAGGTCCCGGCCGAACCGCAGCACAGATGCCCCTCCGGCACCTCGACCACGGTGAACCCGGCGGCCGCGAGCAGGGCCTTGGGCTCGCGCTCGATCCGCTGACCGTGCTGCAACGAGCAGGCCGAATGGTAAGCGACCCGCAGAGGAGGCGCATCGCTCGCGAGCCGCAGCCCTAGCTCCGCGACGATTTCGCTGACGTCGCGGGCGAGCGCGGCGACCCGCGTCGCCTTCTCGGCATAGGCCGGATCGGTGCGGAGGAGAAAACCGTAATCCTTTAGCATCGTGCCGCAACCCGAGGCGTTCGCGACGACCGCGTCGAGCACCTCCTCGGCGCCGGCGCGTTCCCAGGCATCGATGTTGGCGCGCGCCAGGGCGAGCGCCGGCGCTTCGTCGCCAAGGTGATGGGCCAGCGCGCCGCAGCAGCCGCTGCCCGGCGCGACGGCGACCTCGCATCCATGCCGGGTCAGCAGCCGGATGGTCGCCAAATTGATCTCGGGGGCCAGCACCTGCTGCGCGCAGCCGGGGAGCAGCGCGACCCGCATCCGCCGCTCGCCCTCGGCCGGAAAGACCTTCACCCAGTGTATCGGCGACGCGGCGGGAACCGAGCCCGGAGCCAGGTCGAGCAATGGCCGCAAACGCTTTGGCGCGAGCCCGGCAAAGGGTCTCGCCAGACGCGCCCCGTGCAGCGCGAGGCGCAGCCAGGCGGGGCGCGTCAACACCTGGCCGAGCAGATGGCGCAATAGCCGCTCGGCCCAGGGCCGGCGGTAATGCTCCTCGATATGGCGCCTGCCGTGGTCGACCAGGTGCATGTAATGCACCCCAGACGGGCAGGTGGTCATGCAGGCGAGGCACGACAGGCAACGGTCGACATGCTTGACCGTGTCGGCGCTAACCGGGCCGCCCTGTTCGAGCATGTTCTTGATCAGGTAGATGCGGCCGCGCGGGCTGTCGAGTTCGTCGCCCAGCAGCACATAGGTCGGGCAGGTCGCGGTGCAGAAGCCGCAATGGACGCAGGCCCGCAGGATCTTTTCCGATGACGCGATGTCCGGGTCGGCGAGCTGCGCCAGCGAGAACTCGGTCTGCATTTTCTCAGAGACCCTCAACCATGCGGCCGGGATTGAGGATATGGACCGGGTCGAACGCCTCCTTGACCCGCCGCGACAGCGCTGCGAGCGGCGCCGGCTGCTGCTCGAAGACGGACACGGCGCGGCGCAGGGCCGGCGACCCTCTGACCAGCGTGGCGTGGCCGGTTCCATGCCCGATGCCATGTCCCTCGGGGCCGCGGATCGCGGCGCGGATGATCCCGGCGCCCGCATCTCCGGTCTCGGGCACCGCGGCCCAGACCTGGCCGCCGCCCCAATCGAGGAACCATGTCGTATCGAGGGAGCGCGCGATAGCCTGGGCCACTTCGGCGCCGCGTGCCGGCGCGACCGAGATGCGCCACACCGCGCGCTCGGCCGTGGCGGTCAGCGGCGCGACCTCGCCGATCGCCCGCCACAACGCGATCGATTCGGAGTGGGCAAGGCTCTCGGCCCGGCCGGCCCCGGAATGCTCGCGCAGCAGGCTGTCGCGGCGCGCCGCCACCGACGGCGCCGGCCCCTCGATGCGCAAGGCCACCCTGCCGGAATCTATCGGCAGGGCAAGCGCCAGCGCGGTCCCAGTCGGCAGGTAGGCGGCGCCCGACACCTCATGCGGCGAGCCGAGCGCCGCCGCCATCAGCCGCACCGCGGCGGGGGGATCGACCCCGGCGACCAGCACGGTCGCGACCGCCTCGGGCCGCGGCAGGACCTTGACGGTGACCTCTTCGAGCGCGGTCAGGGTGCCGTAGGAGCCCGCCATCAGCTTGCACAGATCGTAGCCGGTGACGTTTTTGACCACCTTCCCGCCAGCCTTGAATATTTCGCCGCGCCCGCTGACCCCGCGAAACCCGAGGAAATGGTCGCGCGCCGCACCGGCCTTGATGCGGCGCGGACCCGCGAGATTGCAGGCGAGAACCCCGCCTAGAGTCGGTTCACCGCCGCCGCCGAATAGCATTTTCCAAGCCGGCGGCTCGAAGGCGAGCATCTGTCCGGCCGCGTCGAGGGCGCGCTCGATCTCGGCGAGCGGGGTCGCAGCGCCGGCGGTCAGCACCAATTCGCTCGGCGCGTAATCGCGGATGCCGGCGAGGCGCGACAGATCGAGCGTATGCGGGGTCTGCAACGGGCGCCCCAGCCCCCGCTTCGACCCCCCGCCAACCAGCTCGACCGGCTCCTCGGCCGCCAGCGCGGCGGCGACCGCGTCGCGTAATTCGTCGAGATCGGCGGGGACGAAGCGGGTCATGCCTGCAAATTGTCATTGCGAGCGCAGCGAAGCAATCTCGGGCCGCAGAGCGCTCGGTCCGATCGGGATTGCTTCGTCGCTCCGCTCCTCGCAATGACAATGTGAAGCGTAGGTCAGAACCGCGGTAGATCGGGGTGCGGCAGCCGGCCGGCGTGGACATGCAGCCGGCCCAATTCGGCACAGCGATGCAGTTGCGGGAACACCTTGCCGGGGTTGAGCAAGCCGTCGGGATCGAAGGCGCATTTGAGGCGCTGTTGGTGGGCGAGGTCGGCGTCGTTGAACATGACCCCCATCAAATCGCGCTTCTCGACCCCGACCCCGTGCTCGCCGGTCAACACGCCGCCGACCGCCACGCACAGCCGCAGGATATCGGCGCCGAACGCCTCGGCCCGCTCGATCTCGCCCGGCTGGTTGGCGTCGTAGAGGATCAGCGGATGCAGATTGCCGTCGCCGGCATGGAACACGTTGGCGACGCGAAGCCCGTATTGCTCCGACAGCTCGCGCGTGCGCGCCAATACCTCGGCGAGGCGGGCGCGCGGGATCGTGCCGTCCATGCAGTAATAGTCGGGCGAGATCCGTCCGACCGCCGGAAACGCGGCCTTGCGCCCCGACCAGAAGGCGACCCGCTCGGCTTCGTCCCGGCTGATCCGGATCGAGGTCGCGCGGTTGGCGCGGGCGATCGCCTCGACCTTGTCGATCAAATGATCGACCTCGATCGCCGGCCCATCGAGTTCGACGATCAGCAGCGCCTCGACATCGAGCGGATAGCCGACACGCACGAAATCCTCGGCGGCGTGGATTGCCGGGCGGTCCATCATCTCCATGCCGCCCGGGATGATGCCGGCGCCGATCACCGCGGCGACGCAATTGCCGGCATCCTCGGTCTCGGCAAAGCCGATCAGCAGGGCGCGCGCGGTCGCGGGCTTCGGCAGGATGCGCACGGTGACCTCGGTGACGACCCCGAGCAGCCCCTCGGAGCCGGTCAGCACCCCCATCAGATCATATCCCCCGGCGTCGAAATGCTTGCCGCCGAGCCGCACGATCTCGCCGTCGATCAGCACGATTTCGAGGCCGAGCAGATTGTTCGTGGTCAGGCCGTATTTAAGGCAATGCACGCCGCCCGAATTTTCCGCGACATTGCCGCCGATCGTGCAGGCGATCTGGCTGGAGGGATCGGGCGCGTAATAAAAGCCGGCCCCGGCGACGGCATTGCTGATGCCCAGATTGGTCACGCCGGGCTGGGCGACGACGCATCGATTGTCGTAATCAATATCGAGGATGCGGTTGAACTTGGCCATGCCGAGCAGCACGCCGTCGGCCAACGGCAATGCGCCTCCGGACAGCGAGGTGCCGGCGCCGCGCGGCACGATCTTGATGCCCTCGTCGCGGCAATAGCGCATGACCGAAGCGACCTGCGCGAGGGTCGAGGGCAACACCACGACGAGCGGCGGCTGGCGATAGGCGGTCAGCCCGTCGCTTTCATAGGCGCGCCGCTCCGGCTCCGAGACGATGACCCCTTCGCCGGGCACGATAAGCCGCAGCGCCGCCGCGATCTCGTCGCGTCTGAGGATGACCGCAGCATCGGGCAGGGGCATTTGCATGGCCGCTCTCCTTCCTGCGATTACCATGGTTCGCCGGAGCACCCGAACATTTTCTCCGGCGAGACCGGAATGCGCGCCGGAACGGGCCGTTATCTAGATGCCCAGAAGTCGCCACGATTCATCTTGCAAAGAGGCGGCGCTAGTCTATAGTACCGAAACGTCCGACTAGGAGTGCGGAACATGAGACGTCTATGGATGCTAGCCATCGTGATCGCAATGGGGGTCGCACTCTCCCCGTGGATCTCGGCGTTGGCGATTGCCCAGGCGACGAAGGGCGGCCCGTAACCGTTCCTCCTAGGGTTTAAATCTAATCCGATTATTCCCCGGCCAAGGGGCGCGCGGAAGAAAGATGCGCGCGCGCCCGGTCGCGTAGAACGCGATCGCGCTCGTCTACGGTACCGCTTCTAAGCTGATTGCCAAGTCTAACGCCTTGGGTAGAGATAACTTGTTCCAGGGACGCCACGGCATCCTTGATTATTTTTTGGTCCGGGCTAGGCTTGCGTGCTTCGACGACAATCGTGATAAATGCCACGGCGTCGCGAGCTGCCTCGCGCTCGGTTGCATCGAACGTCCCGTTGCTGGTGGATGCTGGGTCTTGAACGAGTTTGTCCAAACTCTTGGCGTATTCGATCGCCAGCGGCGCCAGCGATCCAGCTCCCTCAGTTCCTGCCGCGAGATCCTGGGCTACGCCGACAAGTATTAAGACCATCGCGTAGGCATCGGCATGTTTCGCATGCGCCCTGATTTCCTCTATGGATCTCGATTTTTTATTATCGCACTTTCCGGCGCAACGCTTCTCTACCCGGTCTAGCACGTCCAAGCGCTCGTGCGCTACCTCTCGTATTTTGTCGAGATGATGCAGATATTCAGTGACCGGCTCGTTGCGCGCCAGCAATAATCTGTAATGAAAGTAGGGAAGTTGGTAGTCCATAAATTTGAATTGTTTTTTTTGTATCTCCCGTTCTAAAAACGTGAACGCCAATCGTTCGTAGTCCGCGAGCGATAATATCGCCGCCATGGCTGTGTGTAAATAGGGAAGACCCCTGTATTTAGCGTGGTCGAGATCCGAGGATTTTGCCGTGAAATCCGGCCACTTGCAACCATGCGCGCTCCAAGAACGCGGAAGCCTTCCCGGCAAGGCTATACGTTCCAACTCCTTTTGGAGATTTTCGCGCGTTTCAATGAGGTGTTCTTCTATCTTTTTTTTGCGAGAATTGGCGTCCTGCTTCTGGTCAGCCGAGGCCTGGGCTTCTTCGTGTTCACGTTTTTCTAAAAGCTCGCTGAATCCTATGATTTCTGCCGTTAATTCGGCGACGGGTCTCGCGATCTCACGAGCGTACTGGCGACTTAAACCGCGCCCGATGGCTTCCTCCATGCATTTCGCCGCCGGAGAAATGGTCTTCTCGAAGACGAGGTGGATCGCTGTCATGGAATCGCGCACCTTTTTGTGCTCTTCTAGGTTCTTTTTTTCTTCGTCGGACGATATTTGCCAAGGCATTGTGAGGCCGAAGAGCGTGTTTACCTCCTGTTCTTCTATTTGGAATTTTTTGAATTCGATATCTTGTAAAATCCTTTCGGGATATCTCGCTACTATGGGAAGTATCGCTTGCTCAGTAAAGGTTCTATCAAATTCAGGAGCGATAAATTTGTGTTTTGTAGAGATGTTAGCCAGCTGGATCTCGATAATCGCTGTCTTGAAACCGGTTGCAGCCGCCAGCCACCTGTCGGCATGGGGCGCAATAAGACCGAGGAGGACGAGCGCGAGGCCGATCCACGCGTAAAATTGGCGGCCTTCGCCCATCAGCAAGGGTGTGCCGGGCGCCGGGTTCCTTTTTCGGTCAGTTGCGTAACCGATGCCGGCTCCGAGTAGGGTACCAAGGACGATACGGGCGGCAGTTCCCGTTTCAATCAAAGCCGCCCAATGCTTAAGCATAAGCCGGGACGCGCGAAGGAAATAATCGATGGCCTGCCGTATACTATGGTAGAGTGGGGCTAAGATACCATTTTGATCGACCCGCTGCCAATTGGGCCAAAAATGATTAAACTCGGTCCCGACGCCGAGCAAACAAATCAGAATCGTCGATATTATGGCGATCTTAAAACGGGCCGGATTTTGCTGACGAACCGACCACACCAGCTGTAAACCAGGAAACCAGTTACGGCTGCAATCGAAAACCAGCCCATCGGCGATGCTCCACGCTAATCGCGTGAATTGAACGGAAACGGCGCTCAAAACGCAAGGGCACGGAGCTACTGAAACCATGGAGGCCAGCGCGATCGGCGCCCGCGATTGCGGGATCCAACCCTCGCGCGCCTTGTCTTCCCGCGGGCCGCTCCCGCGACCGGAGAGGCTTAGCCCTGGCGGGCCTTGAAGCGGGGGTTGACCTTGTTGATCACGTATACCCGCCCCTTGCGCCGCACGACGCGGCAGTTCTTGTCGCGCTTCTTCAACGTTTTCAATGAGTTGGCTATTTTCATGACACGGTCCCTCGGGAGCGCCGCAAGATAGGGAGCGGGGCGCGGGAAGTCAATGCGAGCCATTGCCTTGCTGCTGTCCGCATCATAAGCTAGCTGTCAGCTAGCCTGGAGTCGAGATGAGGGAAGTCGGTGCCTTCGAGGCGAAAAACAAGCTCAGCGCTCTGCTGGATTTGGTGGAGCAAGGCGAAGAGGTGGTCATCACCAGGCATGGCAAGGAGGTCGCCCGTCTTGTGCCGCCCAAAGGGCGTCCCAATCGCGACGAAGCGCGGGCGGCGATACAGCGCCTACGCGACAGAGCAAAAAAGGAAAATCACGGACCGTTCGACTGGGATGAATGGAAGGCTTATCGCGATGAAGGACGACGATGAGCTTGGTGCTCGACTGCTCGGCCACCCTTGCTTGGATCTATCCCAATGAAACGACCGACGCGGTCCGCGCAGTATTCGACATCATCGCCGCCAGGGGTTGCGTCGTTCCCACGCTCTGGCGCCTTGAGGTCGTGAATGGTTTAACCGTCGCGGTCCGGCGCGGTCGCATTACCCCCGCGTTCCGGGCGGAAGCGCTCAATGTCCTTGAGCTATTGTCGATCGCCGGGGATCCAGAGACCGGGACCTACGCCTGGACTACCACCTTGCAGCTCGCCGACCGCTTCGCCCTGACGCTTTATGACGCTGCCTATCTTGAACTGGCGCAGCGACGCGCGCTGCCGCTGGCCTCGCTCGATACCGCCTTGTGCGCTGCGGCCGGAGCGCTTCAGATTCCGATACTGGGCACCTAATAGTCCGGCGCAAGGCCTACTTCGCCGCCACGGCCTGGGCGCCACGGCGCAGTTCGGGGAGGTCGTTGCGGCCGGCGAGGAAGGCTTTGATGTTGCGGGTTGCCTGGCGCAGGCGCTGCGGGTTTTCGACGAGCGCGATGCGCACGAAGCCCTCGCCGTACTCGCCGAAGCCGACCCCCGGCGCGACCGCGACATTGGCGCGTTCGAGCAAGAGCTTGGAGAAGGCGAGCGTGCCGATGCCGCGGAACTCGGGCGGGATCGGGGCCCAGGCGAACATCGAGGCGGCCGGGACCGGTATTTCCCAGCCGGCCTGCCTGAGGCCGTCGACCAGCACGTCGCGGCGCGCGCGGTAACGCTCGCGCACCTCCGCGACGCAGTCCTGCGGGCCGTTGAGCGCCGCCGTCGCGGCGACCTGGATCGGGGTGAAGGCGCCGTAGTCGAGATAGGATTTGACCCGCCCCAGCGCCGCGATCAGCCGCTCGTTGCCGACCGCGAAGCCGATCCGCCAACCGGCCATCGAATAGGTCTTGCTGAGCGAGGAAAACTCGACCGCGATGTCGCGCGCCCCTGGCACTTCGAGGATCGAGGGCGGCGGCTTGCCGTCGAAATAGATCTCGGCATAGGCGAGGTCGGACAGCACGATGATGTTGTGGTGCCGGCAGAACTCGACGATCTCGCCGTAGAAATCGAGATCCACCGTCTGCGCCGTCGGGTTGGCCGGGAAATTGAGCACGATCGCGAGCGGCGCCGGGATGCTGTGCTGCACCGCCTTTTTCAGTTCGCCGAGAAAATCGACATCGGGGCCGATCGGCACATGCCGCACCGCGGCTCCCGCCATGATGAAGCCGAAGGCGTGGATCGGGTAGCACGGGTTCGGCACGAGGATCGTGTCGCCCGGCGCGGTAATCGCCTGGGCCAAATTGGCAAGACCTTCTTTCGACCCCAACGTGACGATGATCTCGCGCTCCGGATCGAGCTCCACATTAAAGCGCCTGAGGTAGTACCCGGCATAGGCGCGGCGCAGCCCGGCGATGCCGCGCGAGGATGAATAGCCGTGCGTTTTCGGGTTCTGCACGGCCTCAACCAGCTTGGCGACGATATGCGGCGGGGTCGGCCCGTCGGGGTTGCCCATGCCCAGATCGATGACGTCGCGGCCCTCGGCGCGCGCTTGCGCCTTGAGGGCATTGACCTCGGCAAAGACGTAAGGCGGCAGGCGCTTGATGCGGTAAAACTCTTCGGGCATTTGCGGGAAACCCAGATTCCGGCGCGACAACGCGCATTTTAGGGAGAGAGGTCGAGCTTGGCGAGAGAGCCGCCGCCAGGCTCAGGCCGATACCGCCGGTTCGACGATCCGGCTGCTGAACGCGCCGAACGCAAAACAAGTCAGCGAATTCGGCTTGACCCCGACCGGGATGAACACGACCCGATACTGCTCGATCCGGTTGTCGTAGCGCTCGACATCGCCTTCGAGCCGCACCGGCGCCATTTCCTTCTGCGCTTCGGTGCAGCCGCGCAGGAAAACCTCGGCATAGCGCCGCGGCAACTGGCGCAATATCGGCAGATCCGCCCTGGCTTGCGGCGGCAGATGCAGCAGCTGGGCGAATTTGGGGCCATAGAGGACCAGCGCGGATCGCTCGACCATCGGGTCGACCGCGATCAGGAACCGGTTCGACCAATCCTTGCTGTTGATCCTGCCGAGATCGAGACCGGCGACGGTCATTTCGGCGCCGAGTTCCGCCAGCTTGCCTTTCCAATAGGCGATCACGCGTTCGGCTTCGCGGCGGTTGCGCCCGGTAGGCTCGCTGTGTCCCCATCCCTCGGCCCATGACATGCCGGAGGGGTCGGAGATTGCCATCTATTTGACTCCGCGGTGTTCGGATTGCCCGGCGTGATCATAGGTATCCTTTCGGTCGGGTTCAACTACGCCCCGGGCATCAACACGGCATCAACAGGCGCCTAACGCGCAACCCAGCCGGGCACGCGCGGCGAAAAATCGATTATTGCCTGTATCGCAGGCGGCGGCATGGAAGCTGCTGCCGGGGGTTGCTATGCTCGGGCTCGGTGGTAAGGAGAGAGAACCATGACGATCGCCAGCGACGATGGTCTTCCCGGCATCGCGACCCCTGTAGTCTCGCCGGCGGAGGTGCGGGCGATGCTGCGTGACGGCTCCGAGATGGCGCTGCTCGATGTGCGCGAGGAGGGCGTCTTTTCCGAGGAGGGCCATCCGTTCTTCGCCAATTCGCTGCCGCTGTCGCGCCTTGAATTGCTGATCCGCGGCCTGGTGCCGCGGCCGCTCGCGCGTATCGTCGTCAATGACGGCGGGTACGAAGGTCTGGCAGAGCGCGCCGCCGCCAAACTCGCCCTGATGGCGTATCGCAACGTCGCGATCATGGCGGGCGGCAGCCGCGCCTGGGCGGCGGCCGGGTTCGAGCTGTTCACCGGGATCAACGTGCCGAGCAAGGCGTTTGGCGAACTGGTCGAGCATCGTTCCGGCACGCCGCACATTGCCGCCTCCGAATTGAAGCGGCGGCTCGACCGCGGCGACGATGTGCTGATTGTCGACAGCCGGCCGATCGGCGAATTCCGCAACATGAGCATCCCCGGCGCGTTCGACTGTCCCGGCGCCGAGCTGGTCTATCGCGTGCCCGACCGGGTGCGCTCGCCCGATACGCTGGTTGTCGTCAATTGCGCCGGCCGGACCCGCAGCATCATCGGCGCCCAGTCGTTGCGCAATGCCCGGCTCGCGAACCCGGTCGTCGCGCTCGAAAACGGCACGATGGGCTGGGAATTGGCCGGGCTCGAACTGGCGCGCGGGCGCGAGGATGCATTGCCGCCGCCCTCGCCCGAGGGCCTGGCATCGGCGCGCGCTTTGGCGGACGATGTCGCCGAGCGCTTCGGGATCAGGCGCATCGACGATGTGGCCTTGGCCCGCTTCGAGGGCGATTCCGCCGAGCGCACGCTCTATGTCTTCGACGTGCGCGGCCCCGAGGAATATGCCGCGGGCCACCTTGCCGTTGCGCGCTCGGCGCCGGGCGGCCAGCTGGTCCAGGCGACCGACGCCTATATGGCGACCCGCAACGCCCGGATCGTGCTGGTCGACGATGACGGGGTGCGCGCGGTGATGACCGGCTCGTGGCTGGTGCAGATGGGCTGGCCCGAGGTTTACGTGCTCGACGGCGGGATCGCCGGACGGCCGCTGGCGCACGGCAACCCGCTTCCGACGATCCCCGAGGTCGAACGCGCCGAAATCGCGACGATCGCGCCGGCCGAGCTGAAGACGCTGCTCGACAAGGGCGAGGCGGCGGTGATCGATCTGGCGCCGAGCATAACCTACGAGGCCGGGCACATCCCCGGCGCCTGGTTTGCGGTGCGCGCGCGCCTTCCCGGGAGCCTGAAGGGGGTGCCGCAACGGCGGGTCCTGGTGCTGACATCGCCCGATGCGCGACTCGCCCGCCTCGCCGCCGCCGAGTTGGCGACAAGCGGGTTTGCCGAAACGCGGGTGCTCGATGGCGGCACCGCGTCGTGGCAGGCCGCCGGGCTGCCGCTCGCGACCGGGCGCGAGGCGATGGCCGACACGCCCGACGATTGCTGGCGCCGGCCCTACGACCCTTATGCCGGCGAAGGCGCGCGCGAACGCTATTTGCGCTGGGAGATCGAGTTGGTCGACCAGGTCGAGCGCGAGGGCGATGTCGGCTTCCGCGTCCCGGCTTAGGCGGGATGCGCGCAAGGCTGAACGTCCCGACCCCCTACATCCCCAGGTAGGCGCGTCGGACCCGGTCGTCGGCCATCAGCGCGTTGTGGGCGCCTTCGAGCGCCACCCGCCCGGTCTCCAGCACATAGCCGTAATCGCACGATTCGAGCGCTTCGGCGACGCGCTGCTCGACCAGAAGCAGGGTCAAGCCGTCCTCGCGGTGCAGCGCCGCGATGCGGTTGAAAATCAGATCGGCGGTGGCAGGGGCGAGACCCATCGACGGCTCGTCGAGCAGCAACAGCCGCGGCGCCGAGGCGATGCCGCGACCGATCGCCAGCATCTGCTGCTCGCCGCCGGACAAGGTTCCGGCGAGCTGGCGGCGGCGCTCGGCAAGGACCGGAAAGAGGCTCAGGATGCGCTCGAGGTTGCGCTCCCACTCGGCGCGCCCACGGACCGCATAGGCGCCCATTTCGAGGTTTTCGAGAACCGTCATCGAGGCGAACACCTGGCGCCCCTCGGGCACATGCGCGATGCCGAGATGGGCGCGTTCGGCCGGCGGTATCGCGAGCAGGTCCCGGCCTTCGAACGAGATTTTTCCCGCGACCGGCGCGACGGTGCCGGAGATCGCCTTGAAGAGGGTGGTCTTGCCGGCGCCGTTGGGGCCGACGATGGCGACAAACTGCCCCTCGTCGACGTTGAGCGACACGCCGCGCAACGCGGCGAGCCCGCCGTAGCTGACTGAGAGGCCGTCGATTGCAAGCATCATGTCATGTCGGTCTCGGTGGGACCACGCCGGCCCCAACTATCGCAGCCCGAATAGCACAGCCGCGACAAGCCGCCAACGCAGCGGTGGCCGGCCGCCGAAAAGCCATGACATTCGCCGCGTGCTCCGCCTATCGTCCGCGCCGGGAGGGTACGGGGATGAGCAGCGCACGGTACCATATCGGGATCGGCGGGATCGCGCCCGACCGCAGCCCCCACCGGGCGTTGCCAGCGGTGCTCAGACGACTGCCACCCACCGCGTCGCAAACCCCCACCCCAACCCTCCCCCGCTTGCGGGGGAGGGAGCATCGCAAGGGTCGCCCGCACAACCCCTCCCCCGCAAGCGCCCTTTCGGCGCGCGCGTGCGCGCGCCTGTCGGATGGCGCAACGAAGATGCGCCAGGGGAGGGGCCCGCGACGCAGGCGCGGGAGGGTGGGGGTTCCAGCCAACGTCCAACCGTGTCCCTACCGTCAAGACGCCGCCTAGCGGACGATTCCCGATGATGCCGTTCACCGCGACCGATTTCCTGCAGGCGCTCGCGGCCGGGATCCTGGTCGGCGGTGCCTATGCGCTGATGTGCATCGGGCTCGGCATCATCTTTGGCTCGATGCGCGTCATCAATTTCGCCCAGGGCGATTTTCTGATGCTCGGCATGTATGCCGCCTTCTACCTGACGACCGGGTTCGGCGTGCTGGCGTTTCTGGGGCCGTATGGCGGCCCGATCGTCGCGGCGTTTCTCGCCGGGCCGCTGGTTTTCGCGCTCGGCTGGGTGCTGCACCGCTTTATCGTCGCGCGGGTCACCGGCGCCGGGGTGGCGCAGATCGAAGGGGCGGGCGCCTACGGCCAGATCATCGTCACGCTCGGCATCTCGTTGATCCTGCAGAATGGCGGGCTGATCCTGTTCGGCTCGACCCCGGTCGGAATCCGCACGCCGATGTCGCGCCAATCCTGGGAGATCGGCGACGTGCTGCTGAACCAGGCGCGCGTTGTCAGCTTCCTGGTCGCGGTGGCATTGGCGGCCGGGGTCTATTTGTTCCTCAGCCACACCCGGCTCGGCAAGGGGCTGCGCGCCGCCGCCGACAACCCGCAGGCCGCGATCTACATGGGCATCGACGTCGAGCGCGCCCATCGCATCGCGTGGAGCCTTGGGGTCGGCATCACCGCGATCGCCGGCGGTCTCGTTGCGACCTTCCAGACGTTCCAGCCGTATTCCGGGTTCGATTTTGTGATCGTGATGTATGCCGGGGTCGTGCTGGGCGGTCTTGGCAGTAATTTCGGCGCCTTCTGGGGCGGGCTCCTGATCGGCATCGTCCAGCAGATGTCGACCTTGATCCTGCCCTACCAGCTGCAGAACACGGCGATCTTCGTCGTCTTCCTGCTGATCATCTTTTTACGCCCACAGGGCATGTTCGGCCGCCTCAGCGAGCGGACATGAGGCGGGTAGAGGGGACAGCATGGCCGCAAAAGTGAAAGCACTCTATTTCAAACCGACATTGTCATCCCGGCGAAGGCCGGGATCCATGTCCGCCGTGGATACCGGCCTTCGCCGGTATGACAAGATAAGGAGTGCATTTACGTCAGTGGAATCCGGGACCGCGATTTCCGAGCTATGAGCCGGCGGACATGAGGACCCGCGCCGAAGCCAATCGCCAGCTTTGGGCGATCCTCGGCTTTGCCGTCGCGGTCGTGGCGTTGTCGCTGGTGCTGCGCAACCGCTATTACGAATTGGTGCTGACCCAGGTGCTGCTGTGGGCGGTGCTGTCGCTGGCGTGGAACCTGTTGAGCGGCTACAGCGGCTATTTCTCGTTCGGACATGCGGTGTTCTGGGGCCTCGGGTCCTACACGGTCGCGCTCGGGATGATCCATCTCGACCTGACGCCGTGGATCACGATCCCGTTCTGCGCGATCGTCGGTGCCCTCGCCGGCGCGCTGATCGGCTACCCGACCTTCCGGCTGCGCGGCCATTATTTCGCGCTGGCGATGCTGGCCTATCCGCTCGCCATCCTCTACGTGTTCCAGTGGCTGGGGTACCAGGAGGTGGCGCTGCCGATGAAGCGCGAATCGCCGATTCTCTACATGCAGTTCGAGGATCAGCGCGTCTACATCGCGCTGGCGCTGGGCCTGCTGGTCGCCGCCTTGCTGATTTCGCTGTGGGTCGAGAATTCGCGCTTCGGCATGGCGCTGTTGGCGATCAAGCAGAACGAGCCGGCCGCCGAGGCCGCCGGGATCGACACTTGGCGCTGGAAGATGCTGGCGCTGATGCTGAGCGGCGCGCTCGCCGCCGTGGCCGGCGGGCTCTACGGGGTCGTCCTCCTGGTGGTGACGCCGGAGACCGTGTTTGGCATGCTGGTCTCGGCCCAGGCCTTGATCCTGGCGCTGTTCGGCGGCGTGGGCAGCCTGTGGGGGCCGGTGATCGGCGCGATGGTGCTGGTGCCGCTGGCCGAGGGGCTCAACGCCGAGCTTGGCGACGTATTGCCGGGCATTCAGGGCGTCGTCTACGGGGTCGCGATCATCGCGATTATCCTGCTGGCGCCAGAAGGCGTCTATTGGCGCGTCCTCGACCGGTTGTCGCGACGCGCACCGTCGGCTTCCGAGCCGCCGCGCGCCGGCGCCGCCGTAGTGACCTCCCCGGCGCCGCGCCCGGCGATCAACGTGGCGCGGCCGCTAGCGCTTGCCGGGACGGGCGGCGATCTCCTCGTCTTGCGCGACATCACCCTGTCCTTTGGCGGATTGCGCGCGCTCGACGGGGTCGACCTGGTGGTGCCCGCAGGCGGGCTCTACGGCATCATCGGTCCGAACGGCGCCGGCAAGACCACGCTGTTCAACGTCATCAACGGCTTTCTCGCCCCCGATCGCGGGGCCATAAGCTTTGCCGGCCAGTCAATCACCGGGTTGCGGCCGAGCCAGGTCTGCCGGCGCGGCATCGGGCGCACGTTTCAAGTGGTGCGCGCCTTCCCGCGCATGACCGTGCTCGAAAACGTCATTGTCGGGGCTTATGTCGGCGCGGCCGACGACGCCACCGCCCGCCGGATGGCGCTGACCGCGCTCGACCGCGTCGGCCTCGGCGGCCGGGCCGACACGCTCGCCGGCGGGCTGACCACCAGGGAATTGCGGCTGATGGAGCTGGCGCGCGCCCTGGCGCCGCAGCCGCGTCTGGTGCTGCTCGACGAGACCCTCGCCGGGCTCGGGCACGAGGACCTCGACGGCATTCTCGGGGTGATCCGGCAGGTGCGCGCGGACGGCATCACAATCCTGATCATCGAGCACACGATGCACGCGATGGTCCAGCTGGTCGACCATTTCACCGTGCTCGACCATGGCAGGCTGATCGCGGCCGGCAGGCCGGACGACATCGTCCGCGACCCGAGCGTCATCGAAGCTTATCTCGGCAAGAAATGGGTCGATCGGATGGCGCTGACCGCGCAATAAATCGCCGTCGAACTGGAGGGAGAAACAAGATGACGAAACACCCGACAAGGCGCGGCGTGACCGCCGGGTTGGCGCTGGGCACCCTCGCGATCCCCGGGCTCGGCATCGCCGCGGCGCGCGCCCAAGCCAAGCCGATCAAAATCGCGCTGATCGCGCCCCTGTCCGGCCCCTGGGCGCGGCAGGGTCAGCTGATGCGGATGGGCGCCGAGATGGCGCTGGAGGAGATCAACCAAAAGGGCGGCATCCAGAAGCTCGGCGGCGCCAAGCTGGAGCTGGTCGTCGCCGACGCCGGCGACAGCACCGAGAAGGCCAAGAACGCGGCGCAGCGCCTGTTGTCGCAGGAGCCCGATCTGGTCGGCGGCACCGGCGCCTGGCTCAGCTCGTTCACCCTCTCGGTGACCGAGGTGACCGAGCGCGCGCAGCTGCCGTGGCTGACCCTCTCCTATTCCGACGCGATCACCAATCGCGGCTTCAAATTCGTCTTTCAGACGTCGCCGACGGCCGATCACCAGGCGGCCGAGACGATACCGACGGTGCTCAAGCTGGCCGAGGCCGCGACCGGCAAGCGCCCAAAGACGATCGGGATCATCCAGGACAACACGGCTTCGCCCGTCAGCTTCGGCAAGCAGCTGCGCGACGGCGGGCTCGACAAAGCCGGCCTCAAGGCGGTGGTCGACCAGGTATTTACGCCGCCGCTGTCGGACGCCACGCCGCTCGTCGACAAGGTCCGCTCGGCCAAGCCCGATTTTCTGATGCTGCTGACCTCGGCGATGCCGGACTGCAAGCTCATTCTCGAAAAGCTCGACGAATTCAAGCTCGGCAAGGGCAAGATCCCGCTGATCGGCAACGGGGCGCCGTTCGGCTCGCCCGAACTCTTAAAGACGATCGGCCCGGAACTGCTCGAGGGGCTGCTGTTCAGCGTCGCCGACTGGCCGATGAAGGGTCAGGAGGAATTCATCGAGCGCTTCAAGAAGCGCACCGGCGAACCGTGGCTGACCCAGGACAGCCTGACCGCCTACGGCGATGTGTGGATCTTCAAGGAAGCGCTGGAGCGCGCCGGCGCGGCCGACAAGCTCAAAGTCGCCGAGGCGATCCGCGGGCTCAACCTGACCGAAGGGCCGGCGGCGGCGTGTTTCCCGGGGCCGATCAAATTCGACGAGAAGGGCCGCCGCGTTGACGTGCCGATGATCTTCGCGCAATGGCAGAAGGGCGTGCCGATCACCGTCTATCCAACCGACCGTGCGCAGGCTGAACCGTTCTGGTTAAAAGCGTGACCAAGTAGCGTATGGGCGCATTGCGGCTGGTTCGGCTATGGTCGCCGACGACTCGATGAGGAAAAACAACCAAATGAATCGATGGCATAAGCTTGCCGCGGCGGCGATCCTGACCTGGGCCATGACGATTGGCGGTCCGGACGTCGCGCAGGCGCAGATCAAGCCGGAAGGCGAGTTGAAGTTCGCGCTTTACGTGACCCTGCCGCCGGCCTGGTTGGACCCGGGGGAGGCAACTCCAGGGGTTCTCAGCCCGTTCTGGGTGCTCTACGCGCTGCACGACGCGCTGGTGAAGCCGATGCCCGGTCAGCGCATGGCGCCGAGCCTCGCCGAATCCTGGAGCGAGAGCGAGGACAAGCTCGTCTACGAATTCATCTTGCGCAAGGGCCTGAAATTCCACAACGGCGATCCGTTCACCGCCGAGGATGTGGCGTTCAGCTTCAAGCGCGCGAAAGGCGCCCAGCTGCACGAGCGGGTCAAGGAGGTGCGGATCGTCGATCCGCACCGCGTGCAGTTCGTCCTGACTGAGCCCTGGTCGGACTTCATGACATTTTATGGCACGCTGGCGAGCGCCGCCGGCTGGATCGTGCCGAAGGCCTATACCGAGAAGGTTGGCCCCGACGGGTTTAAGAAGCACCCGATCGGCCTGGGGCCCTACAAATTCGTCAGCAACAAGCCCGGCCTCGAACTGGTCATGGAGGCGAATGAGGACTATTGGCGCAAAATGCCGTCGATCAAGCGCATCGTGTACCAGAGCATTCCGGAATCGACCACCCGCCTCGCCGCGCTCAATCGCGGTGAGGTGGACATCGCCTATCTACTGGAAGGAGAGCTTGGCAAGACGGTCAAGAACGATTCGAAGTTGAAGCTCGCCTTTTCCGGCGGCATCGGAACGTTTTTCCTCGACTTCCTCGACATGTGGGACCCCAAATCGCCCTGGGCCGATGCGCGCGTGCGCAAGGCCGCGAGCCTCGCGATCGATCGGAAAGCGCTCAGCGAAGCCGATACGCTCGGCGCTTCCAAGCCCAACGGCAACGTCGTGCTGCGAAGCTTCGAATACGCGCTGCCGATCGAGCCCGACCCATACGATCCGGCGCAGGCCAAGAAGCTGCTCGCGGAGGCGGGGTATCCGAACGGGTTCGACGCCGGCGATTTGTATCCCTGGCCGCCCTACTTCAGTACGGGCGAGGCGATCGGCGGCTATCTCGGCGCGGTCGGCATCAAAACGCGGCTGCGGACGATGGAACGCGTCGCGTTCTACAGCGCGCTCGCCTCGAAGAAGCTCAAGGGAGTGTGCATGTGCGTCGACGCCGTCTACGGCAATGCGTCGACGCGCCTCTCCGAGATCGTGCCCAGCACCGGCACCCTGGCCTATGGCGGCTTTCCCGATATCGATGAACTATACAAGCGGCAACTCGGCGAAACCGACCCCGCGAAGCGCGAAAAGATGCTGCACGAGATCCAGAAGACGCTGCACGAGCGCACCCGGTTCGCGCCGATCTACGACTATATCTGGCCGAGCGGGATCGGGCCGCGGGTCGAGGAAGCCTCGCTGATGAAGATCGATCCCTATCCCTGGTCGGCGCCGCTGGAAGACGTGCGGCTGAAGCGGCCGTGACGCCGAGGGCCACGGCTGATCGCCGATACTTCAGGCTTTTACCGGCCGAAACCGTAGCTTGAGTTGTATCCGCCCTGATGGCGCCGATCGATCAGCGAGGACGCCGCCGGCGGCGGCGCGTTGGTTGGTGCGGCGCCGTATCCTTCCCCCCACTGCAGGTAAACCGGGGCGCCCGTCTTTAGCGCGTCCCGGCAGGCAGGTGGGACCGTCTCGCCGAGTTGATATACCCTGTGGCATTGTATCTGGTGCGGCTCCGCGCCAGCGGCGGCAGCCGATAGCAATAATGCGACGGGCATGGCAAAGGTTTGTCGCTTAAGCGATTTAAAGATCATCTTTATATCTCTTTCGGAAAAGACCGCTGAACGAAATATCGGCGGCGGTTTTCTAAATATAATTTAGTAATTATTTATTAGAATTTAAGTGCAATTCGACCGAAGCCCGGGTCGACCTGCGAGCAGGCTGGCCGGTCGCGCGGCTTTCGGCGCGGTCCCAGCATTCCCGTCCACGGCACATTGCGTGGCAAGCCCAGGCGACGGTCTGCCAGATCGCGTAAAAGCCCGACGAGAAAAGGCTCGAAACGGGATGGTAGGCCCGGCAGGATTCGAACCTGCGACAACGCCGTTATGAGCGGCGCGCCGGGCTGAATTCAGCTGCACGACGATGAACGCCGATCCCGCGAGAGGCCCTTAAATCCTCGCATTCTGGAACAGCCAGCGCCACGCTTGTTCGGTGCGGTTCATGCTGGTACAGTCGTAAGTGCACTTAGGAAGCACTTACGGCTCGTTCGCACCGGAGCGCGCTGGATGCACTTACCGGGGATTTCCAGCCATGCAAGGGCTCATCGGCAACAGCCTGGTCAAACAGCTCCGTCCCGCCGCCAAGCCTTTCGAGGTACGCGATAGCCGCGTGAAGGGCTTCCTGCTGCGCGTGCAGCCCTCGGGCGTGATGACCTATTACGCGGAATACGGGCGCGGGAAGCGGATCACGCTCGGCCGATCGGAAGTGCTCGCGCCCGATAAAGCGCGCCAGCGCGCGAAGGACGTTCTTGCTAGCGCCCAGTTCGGCGAGGACCCGATGGAAGAGCGGCGCGTGGCAAAGGCACACACGCTGCGCAGCTTCATCGAGGAGGAGTACGCGCCCTGGGCCGAGGCCAACATTCGGACCGCAGCGGCGACGGTGGCGAGGCTCAAGGCCAGCTTTGCCGAGCAGCTCGACAAGAAGCTTGGCGATCTCACGCCGTGGATCATCGAAAAGTGGCGTGCCGGCCGGCTCAAGGCCGGTGCGAAACCCGCCACGGTCAACCGCGATCTCGACGACCTAAAATCGTCGCTCACGAAAGCCGTCGCATGGGACGTGATCGAGGCCAATCCCATTGCAGGCGTGAAACGGTCCAAGACCGACGGGTCCCGATCGGCGAGGTTCCTGTCGGTCGACGAGGAAGCGCGACTGCGGCAAGCGCTTGATGATCGCGAAGAGCGGATCAGGCGGGAGCGCGATTCGGCCAACGCCTGGCGCGACGAGCGGCAATACGAGCTGCTGTCGGACCTGCGGGCGGGTGCCTTCGCCGATTACCTCAAGCCGCTGGTGTTCGTGTCGCTGCACACCGGCATGCGCCGCGGCGAGCTGTTCGCGCTGACCTGGCAAAGCGTCGATCTTGTGGCGGCCCGGATCACCGTGCACGGCGCGACGGCCAAGAGCGGCACGACGCGACACCTGCCGTTGAACAGCGAAGCGCTGGCCGTGCTGCGCGGCTGGTACGGGCAGGCAGCGGACAAGGCCGGGCTGGTCTTCCCGGGCAAGGACGGCGCCGCGTTCAACAACGTGCGCAGGTCATGGGAAGGCGTGCTCGCGGCGGCGGGCATTACCCGGTTCCGCTGGCACGATCTGCGGCACTCGTTCGCGTCTAAGCTCGTCATGGCCGGCGTCGACCTGAACACAGTCCGCGAGCTGCTCGGACACAGCGATTACAAGATGACGCAGCGCTACGCGCATCTCGCGCCGGAGCACAAGGCGGCCGCGGTCGCGAAGCTGGTTGCCGCGAGCGTGACCGGCGCTCAATTGGTGCTGATCCGAAGGGGCGCGGAGTAGAACGCCGGCCGGGAAACGGCGATGTCAGGAACCGAACTTTATTCGCTGCACAGATTCCTTCAAAGGTTCACAGAAGTCCCGCTGGATCAGGCCTTCGGTGAGCTCAGGGTCGAACTCATTAAAGCGGTTATCGAGAACGGTGCGAACTCGCAGGAGGCAAACGCGAGAACGAATGAATACCTGGGCCTGTTGCACAGGATGGCCCTCGAAGCTAACCGAAAGTGCGTGGACATAGAACGCCGCTTCGGCGTGGGCTGGCGCGCCCGACACGCCTTAATCGAAATTTGTAGGGTAAGAGATCTCAAACGTCGCGCGGTTGTGGTGCGACACGCCAGAAGCGCAGCCGTCGCGATCCGAGACATGGACGCCGCAATTATGCGAATCCGCGAAACCGAGCGCCCGGCCTGGGTCGTCTGGGAGGACGGCGCCAACCGGCTTTGCTGGACGAATGCCGCCGCCAAATACACGACAGCACTCTTCGATCGCATTGCTACAAATGGAAAAGGCGGCGCGGATTCGGCCGAGATCGACGCTCTTGTGATTATGCTTTCCCGGCTCGCCGGGAGCGCCGACAAGGCGACGAAAACGATTGGCGGACGCAGACGAGGGCGTCCAAAAAACAAGGACCTCGACTTCCTCATAGACCAGCTGGCCGAGAAGTACGGTCGCGATACCGGGAAGCTGCCACACGGTGGCGTGTATAAGGTTGCGGGCCGCTACCGAGGGGATTTTTTCGAGCTGGTGGATAAAGAGGCTAAGGGGTTACGACACCGGCCGCCAACGCGGGATGCGCTCGGTAAGGCGGTGACGCGATTTCTCCTCCGCTCTCTGCGTGTTCCGGTCGAACGTGATCACGGATTCCGGTGGAAGATGATCACTCAATCCGGTGCAACGTGATCACGGATTCCGGTCGAACGTGATCACCCGATCCGGTGATCATGATCAACCCGGCGCGATGGTGTAGCGCTCCGCGGCG
>CAMATN010000005.1 GCA_945861155.1 Rhizobium sp. Q54 | reverse complement strand
TAGGCGCTGCCGGCGACCCCGCCGGCCGGCCCCGACAGCACCGCGCCGGCGGCGAGCCTTCCGGCTTCCGAGATCGGCGCGACCCCGCCATGCGACTGGATGATCAGGGTCGGGCCAGGGTAGCCGGATTCGCCCAGCCGCGCCTCAAGTTGCGCCAGATAGCGCGACAATACCGGGCCGACATAGGCGTTGATGATTGTCGTCGAGACCCGCTCGAATTCCTTGATCTGCGGCAGGACCTCGCAGGATAGCGACACATAGATTCCGGGCAGGGCGCGTTGCAGCGCCTCGCGCGTCGCCTGTTCGTGGGCGGGATCGCGCCAAGCGTGCAGGTAGCACACCGCGACCGCCTCGACCCGCTCGGCCTGCAACACGCTGATCGCGGCATCGAGCGACACCGGATCAAGCGGGGTTTCGATGCGGCCGTCGGCGCGCATGCGCTCGCGCACGCCGAGGCGCAGGTGGCGCGGCACCAATTGCTCGGGCGGCGGCATCCGCAGATTGTAGCGCTCGTCCTTGAGCCCCTCGCGCATCTCGATGACGTCGCGATGGCCTTCGGTGGTCAGGAGGCCGGTTCGGGCGCCCTTGCGCTCCAAGAGCGCGTTGGTCGCGACGGTGGTGCCGTGCACGATGCGGTCGGTCGCCGCGAGCAGTGCAGCGCGTTCGAGCCCGAGCCGCCGCGCGAGAAGGGCGAGGCCGTCGAGCACGCCGAGCGAGGGATCCTGCGGGGTCGAGGGCACCTTGGCCAGCGTGGTCGCGCCGCCCTCGTCGATCGCGACGAGATCGGTAAACGTGCCGCCGACATCGATGCCGATCCGGTACATCAAACGGGCTCCTGGTCCTGACCACCGGTCGGGCGAGACGCCAATCCCCGGGGAAGCCGCTTTTCTCCCTCCCCCGCTTGCGGGGGAGGGTTGGGGTGGGGGTATCGCGACGGCCAAGCCCCCAGTGCTTGGGTGATCGTCTGAAGTACGCCGGCCCGGTTCTCAAAAATATCGTTATTCCAGAAACGAAGGACGCGCCAACCCCGTCGACGAAGCATCTGGTCACGGCGGTCATGGTCGCCGGGTAGGGCATGCTGACCGCCATCGACCTCGACGATCAGTCGCGCTTCGACACAGGCGAAATCGACAATGTATGGGGGGATGGGAAACTGCCGACGAAACCGCCAAGCAAGGGTATTGCGGCGTAGTTCCCGCCAGAGCAGCAGCTCAGCATCCGTCAAATTTCGGCGCAGGCTCCGGGCACGGTCGCGGGTAGCTGGACCGCCGCGCATATTGTCACGGCTGGAGGCTGCTGATGCCCCCACCCTAACCCTCCCCCGCAAGCGGGGGAGGGAATCGGAAGCGCGCGCGGTCATCCCGTCGCGAACCCGCTCTCGACATCGCGCTTCCTGCCGGCCGGGTCGCGCAGCGAGGGGTCGCCCCAACCGCCGCCGCCGCCTGATTCGAGCACCAACCGGTCACCCGGACGGATCGTCAGGCCGGCCTCCTTAGTGCGGATCGGGCGCGGCTCGCGGTTGCCCGAATATAGCGTGTAGCGGTGGGTTATGCCGTCCGCGCCGCCGAGAATGCCGCAGGCGCCATGCCGCACGCCCTCGCCGGCAGTGTTGCCGATCGCCGCCTCCGCGGTCTCGACGACGATCTCGACGATGCCGCCCGGCCCGCCGCGATATTGCCCGACGCCGCCCGAATCGGGGCGGAACTCGTGGCTGCGGAAAAACAGCGGGAAGCGCACTTCGGTCACTTCGAGGCTGCCGAACTTGATCCCGCCGGCGCTGTGCCATTCGCCGGCTCCGGGCCAGCCGTCGCCCGCGGCAGACGCGCCGCCACCCGGCCGCCCCTGAAAGAAATGCCAGATGAAGGGCCGGTTGGTGCGCGGGTCCTCGCCCTGGAGCGCGATGCGGAAGCGCCGTCCCCAGCCGGCCATCGCGCGCTCGGGGCAAGCCGGGGCCAATGCCTTGACGATCGCCTCGATGATCTCCTGGCCGCAATGGCTGGTGCACAGCGTAACCGGCGCGCCGGGATCGGCCCATACCACGGTGCCCGGCTTGGCGATCAGTTGAACCGGGCGGAAGGTGCCGTCGTTCTTCGGCGTATCCGGGTCGATCAGGTAGGACAGCGCGACGACGACCGCCGAATACGTGTTCGGGTAGGACGAGTTGACAAAGCTGGCGACCTGCTTGTGCGAGTCGGTCAGGTCAATCGTCAGGTCGCTGCCCGATTTGGTGACCGTGGCGCGGATGTGGATGTCGTCGTTGCCGCGCCCGTCATCGTCGAGCAGCGCTTCGCCGTGATAAACGCCGTCGGGCCACGCGGCGATGACCGCGCGGGCTTGGCGCTCGGCGCCGTCGAGCACCGCCTCGATCGCCGCGTGGGTGACCTCCCAACCGAATTCGTGGGCGAGCGCCAGAAAGCGCCGCTCGCCGGCATGGGCCGAGCCGATCATCGCCGCGAGGTCGCCGCGGAAATCGCGCGGGTGGCGCACATTGGTCGCGATCATCTGCATCACATCGCGCCGCACTTCGCCGCGGTCGTAGAGCTTCAGCGGCGTGATGCGGATGCCTTCCTGCCAGATATCGGTCGCCGCGGCGTTGTAGGCGCCGTGCGTCGCGCCGCCGATATCGCTCTGATGAGCCCGGTTGATCGACCAGAAGCGCGGCTCATCGCTTTCGAAGATGGGCACGAACGCGGTCAGGTCGGGCAGGTGATTGCCGCCGTGATAGGGGTCGTTGAGCAGGAACACATCGCCCTTGTGGATGTCGCCCCGGAAAAACTCGGTCATCGCCCGCGCGGCAAAGGGCAAGGCGCCGACATGGATCGGGACGTGCTCGGCCTGGGCGATCAGCCGTCCGTCGAGGTCGCATATCGCGGTCGAGAAATCGCGGCTCGAATTGAGGATCTGCGAATAGGCGGTGCGCAGCATCGCCTCGCCCATCTCCTCGACGATCGCGAGGAGCCGGTGCTGGATGATCGACACGACGACCGGATCGACGGGCTGGGGCAACCGGGCGGCCTCCGAAAAGCATGTGAGCGGTAGGATCGCCTGTTCCGCCCGGATTGTCACGGCGCGGCGCGGCTCGGTACTGTGTACCGGAGACCCTGCATCAGAAGGACATCACCGTGAGCGAACGCATTTTCGACGGGCTCAAGATCATCGACTGCGCCAGCTTTATCGCCGGGCCGGCGGCGGCCACGGTGATGTCCGATTTCGGCGCCGAAATCATTAAGATCGAGCCGCCGGGCGCCGGAGACCCCTATCGCCGCCGCGCCGTCCCGATGCCGGGTCAGCCGCCGCTAAACCCGGGCTTTATCCTCGACAGCCGCAACAAGAAGAGTCTGGCGCTCGATTTGCGCGCCGAGGCTGGCCGCGCGGTGTTGTACCGGCTCGTCCAAGGCGCCGACGTGTTCATCACCAACTATCCGCCGCCCGTGCGCCAGCGCCTCAAGATTACCTATGACGATCTGGCGCCGCTCAACGAGCGGCTGATCTACGCCTCGTTCACCGGCTATGGCGAGACCGGCCCCGAAGCGAACAAGCCCGGCTTCGACGCGACCGCTTGGTGGGCGCGCACCGGGCTGATGCACCTGGTACGAGCCGGCGAGGCGGCGACCCCGGCGCGCTCGCTGCCCGGCATGGGCGACCACCCATCGTCGATGGGCACCTACGGCGCGATCGTGACCGCGCTCTATCAGCGCGAGCGCACCGGAAAGGGCAATTACGTCAGCTCGTCATTGCTGGCGAACGGCCTGTGGGCCAATGGCTGCTCGGTGCAGGCGGCGCTGTGCGGCGACAAGGTGGCGCCGCAGCCGCCGCGCGAAGAGGCGATCAACGCGCTGCGCGTGCATTATCAATGCGGCGACGGACGCTGGCTGTTGCTGTCGATCGCCTCGGACGAATGGCGCTGGGAAAAGTTCAAGACCTGCCTCGCCGATTCGGTGCTCGATGACCCCCGTTTCGCGACGATCGATCGCCGGGAGGGACACGCCCGAGAACTCCTCGCGGTCCTCGACCGAATTTTCGCCTCGCGCGATCTGGCCCATTGGCGACAAGTGCTCGACGAGGCCGGCATCATCTTCGGCATTGTCGCCGAGACCCAGGACGTGGCGCAGGACGAGCAGGTGCTCGCCGCCGGTCACATCGTCCCGTTCGCCGACACCGGGTACATGACGGTCAACAGCCCGATCGAGATCAGAGGCCAGCAAAAAATCCGGCCGCGCCATGCCCCCGAAGTCGGCGAGCATAGCGAATCGGTGCTGCGCGAGGCCGGCTATGGCGAATCGGAGATCGCCGCCTTGCGCGAAGCGGGCGTGATCAACCGCTCAACCGTCTGAGGGAGACCCCGGACATAGTCCGGACGTCTTGACCAGCCCGGCCATTTAAGGAGTAACGCCGCGGCGCCGCTCCAGATCGGCCGCAGCCGCATCAAGCTCCTCGGCGAGGCGACGCAGATGGTCTGCAATATCAGGAGCCGCCGAGGCGAGTTCACGCAGCTCAGCGGCACTTTTGCGTAGGAAGTCGATTGCATCGCTCATAATACCTAGATGAACAGGTGAGCGACGCGGCAAGTTTCATTCCTCGGCTTTCTCAGCCTGTACGGCGTGTTCTTCGAACTCGAAGGGCGAGTTCTAACCCGTTATATACATGAACGAGGTTGGCAGGGTTCCGGCGAGCGGTAAGCCGCACGCTTGAAGCAGGCGCAGCCGCAAGGTGTCGACGCCACCTTGTGCGGTCAGCAGCTTTGCCCGGAAGATCGCCAGGGTTATAGTCCGGGACCGGATCTCCCGGCTGGATTGAGGGCGCCCGATGCCGCCTCGCTTGCCCGCCGCGATGCTCGCGGCCCTGATGTTGCTCGCCGTCGCCGCCCTGTCGCTGTCGACAGGGCCGGCGAATTCGGCGGGGTTCACCGATGCCGCCGGGCGCCGGGTTGTGCTGCCCGACCGGATCGGCCGCATTCTGCCGGCCGAGCGCAACGCCGAAGTGCTGGTGTTCGTGCTGGCGCCGGAGCGGCTTGCCGGGCTCGAGCAAGGCCCCGGACGCGGCACGGGTCTGCCGCGCGGCGTCCGCCCGCCGGCGCTCGGCTGGCGGCCCCGGTCGAACCCCGCCAACATGGCCGCGACAGCCCGGCAGCTGCGCGCCGACCTGATCATCGACGCCGGCAGCGTGACGCCGGACCGCGCCGCCTTCGCCGACGCCGTCCAGCAGATGACCGGGATCCCCTATATTCTGGTCGATAGCAGTTTCTCGCGCGCGCCGGCGGTGCTGCGCGCGATGGGCGCCGTTCTCGGGGTTTCCGAACGGGCCGACGATCTGGGGATATACGCCGAGCACGCGATCACCGGGATCCGCGGCCGCCTGCTGATCCGGCCGGCTACCGCACGGCCGCGCGTTTATTACGGTCTCAGTTCCGACGGTCTGGTGACACCTCTGCCCGGCGCGCCGTCGGGCGCGGCAATCGATGAGGCCGGCGCGATCAATGTTGCCGCCCCGCTCGGCCGCGGGATCGAGGTCGCGATCAGCCGCGAGCAATTGTTCGCCTGGAACCCGGAGATCATCATCGCCGAGCGGCGCAGCTTTTACGATGCGCTCAGACGGAACCCGGCTTGGCGCCAGCTTGCGGCGGTGCGCAACAAGCGCGTCTATCTGGAGCCGACCAACCCGTTTGGCTGGATCGAGGACCCGTCGGGGGTCAACCGGTTGATCGGGCTCCATTGGCTGTCGAGCCTCTTATACCCCGACGCGACGCAGCAGGATTTGCGCAGCACGACCTGCGATTTCTATGACAAGTTCTACCGTATCCGGCTCACCGCCGGGCAGCTCGAAGCGCTCGTTCGGCCGGCGGGCTCGCCCCCGCCCGAGGTGATGCGCAACCTCGGCGAACCGCTGGTCGGGCTCGGGGCTGCGCCTGCGTCGACGCTGCCTTCCGGCGCGCCCGGCGCGATCGGCGTGCAAAACGCGCCGGCCCCGGCATCGAGCATCTTTGCCTCGGGGGTCCCCGCGGGGGATCCGCGGGCGCTCTGCGCCGTTCCCGGGGCGGCGGCGCCGATGATCGGGATGGCCGACCCTGTGCCGGGCGTGGGCGCCCTTCCGGGCCGCTCTTCGGGTGGCGTCCGCGGAGGCCGCGGTCCCGGCGAACGGTAGGATTTGGGTCTCACCCCCCCCCCCGCTCGGGAGGAGGGGTGGCGAGCAGCTAACCAACCACGTTGCGGGCGGCCGGTTGGTCAGCCGGGTCAGCGCGGTTGCGGGACGTAGCGCATATAGGGCTTTGGCGACCTCCACCCGCCGGGATAGCGCTTCTGCGCTTCCTCGTTCGAGACCGCCGGAGCGATGATGACGTCCTCGCCCTGCTTCCAGTTGACCGGCGTCGCAACCTGATGCTTGGCGGTCAGCTGGCAGGAATCGATGATGCGCAGCACCTCGTCGAAATTGCGGCCGGTGCTCATCGGGTAGGTCAGCATCGCCTTGATCTTCTTGTCGGGCCCGACAATGAAGACCGAGCGCACGGTCGCGTTGTCGGCGGCGGTGCGGCCCTGGGAACTCGTGCCGGCGCCGGCCGGCAGCATGTCGTAAAGCGTCGCCACCTTCAGCTCGGAATCGCCGATCAGCGGATAGGTCACCGGATGGCCCGCGGTCTCCTCGATGTCCTTCGACCAGCGCACATGATCGGTCACCGGATCGACGCTAAGGCCGATGATCTTGGTGTTGCGCTTGTCGAATTCCGATTTCAGCCCGGCCATGTAGCCCAGTTCGGTCGTGCAGACCGGCGTGAAGTCCTTGGGGTGCGAGAACAGGATCGCCCAGCCGTTCCCGACCCAGTCATGAAAATTGATCGTGCCCTGGGTGGATTCGATCGTGAAATTGGGCGCTTCGTCGTTGATGCGCAGCGACATTGGTTCAGCCTCCGTTTGCCCGAGTGACCCGGCTGCATCGTGGCGCGGCAAATCGAGAGCAATCCCCGCTCAGCCGCCTCGTACAGCCCGTGCAGCCGACCCGGCGCCCAACATGCCGTCGCTCGCGACCCGACGCAAGCGGCTCGGCGTCCCGCCATCGTCCCCGGCATATCCCGGTCGCATACGGACGCGTCTTGCCGCGCGGTTATTCCGGGGGACCAACGATTGCAAAAAGCGTCAACACCATTGCGATGATAATAACGGCCACAAGGATCGGTCCGAACAAGGTAGCGACCAATGTAAAAACGTCTCGCTGAAATTGGCTCATTGCGATGGAGTTTCTCATCCGACGATCTTTTCTTCGCTGATCAAGGCTGATTTAATATCCATTAGTCCAATCACGACCTTTCATCGACCAGAGACGGCGCACGATTCCTGCCGGCATCACGGGGGGCGTCCGCGGAGCCTGTGGAGGCGGGCGCTTCGGGGCGCCAGCGCAGCACCGGCTTGCGCGCCGCGCCGGTCTCGTCGAGGCGGCGGCGCGGGGTGAATTGCGGCGCGGCGCGGAAAAAGGCGGCGTCACCGGCCCCCTTTTTGATGGATTGGGCCCGCTCGGCGAGGCCACGCAGCACCCCGACGAACTGGTCGAGCGCGGCCTTGCTCTCGGTCTCGGTCGGCTCGATCAACAGGGCGCCGTGCACGACCAGCGGAAAATACATCGTCATCGGATGGAACCCCTCGTCGATCAGCGCCTTGGCGAAATCGAGCGTGGTCACCCCGGTATCCTTCAGAAAGCGGTCGTCGAACAGCACCTCGTGCATGCAAATGCCGGGGAAGGCGACGCTCAGCGCATCGGCGAGCTTGACCCTGAGGTAGTTGGCGTTGAGCACGGCGTCCTCGGCGACCTGGCGCAGCCCGTCGGCGCCGTGGCTCATCATGTAGGCAAGCGCGCGGATAAACATGCCCATCTGGCCGTGAAAACCCTTGAGCCGCCCGATCGAGCGCGCGGCCGGGCCGTCGGGGTGCTCGACCAGCGCGAAGCCCTCCGGTCCGTGCACAATCCAGGGCAGCGGCGCATGCGGCGCGAGTTCGGCGGCGAGCGCGACCGGGCCGCTGCCCGGACCGCCGCCGCCATGCGGGGTCGAGAAGGTCTTGTGCAAATTGATGTGCAGCGCGTCGATGCCAAGCTCGGCCGGCCGCACCCGCCCGACAATCGCGTTGAAATTGGCGCCGTCGCAATAGAAGAACGCTCCCGCCCGATGCACCGCGGCGGCGATCTCGATGATCTCGTCCTCGAACAGGCCACAGGTGTTGGGATTGGTCAGCATCAGCGCCGCGACGTCGGGGCCAAGCTTTGCCTGGAGCGCGGCGAGATCGACCCGGCCGCGCTCGTTGGCCGGGATCGACTCGATCGTGTAGCCGCAGGCCGAAGCGGTCGCCGGGTTGGTGCCATGCGCCGATTCGGGCACCAGGATGCGGCCCCGCCGATCGCCGCGCGCTTCGAGGGCGGCGCGGATCGCCATGATGCCGCATAATTCGCCATGCGCGCCCGCCGCCGGCGACAGCGCCACCGCCGGCATGCCGGTCAGCACCTTGAGCCAATGCGCCAGCGAGTCGACCAGTTCGAGCGCGCCCTGCACGGTTCCCTCCGGCTGCAACGGGTGCAGATCGGCGAAACCGGGCAGCCGCGCCATCTTCTCGTTGAGCCGCGGGTTGTGCTTCATCGTGCACGACCCGAGCGGGTAGAGGCCGCTGTCGATCGCGTAGTTCTTCTGCGACAGCCGGGTGAAATGGCGCACGATTTGCGGTTCGCTGAGCCCGGGCAGGCCGATCGGGCCGCGCCGTTCGAGCCCGCCGAGGCGTGCGCCGAAGGGTGGCGGCTCGGGCAGGTCGACGCCGCAATGGCCGGGCGAATCCTGCTCGAACAGCAGCTTTTCCTCGATCTGCAGCCCGCGATTGCCGCTGATCGTCGCCATCCCGCCCGGCGCATCCATGGCAGGGCGGCTGCTTAGCGCCTGGCTCCAATCGCTCACCGCAGTACCTCCCTGAGCCCGGCATCGAAGCGGTCGATGTCCTCCGGTGTGACCATCTCGGTCGCCGCCACCAGCAATAGATCATCCAGTTCCGCCCGTCCGGGATAGAACCGGCTGACCGGGATGCCGCCGAGAATGCCGCGCGCCGCGAGCGTCTCGACGACCGGAGCGGCAGGGCGCGGCAGGCGCAGCGTAAACTCGTTGAAAAAGCTGCGATTGACGAGCTGAACGCCGGGGATCGCGACCAGTTTTTCGGCCGCGGCGACGGCGATCGCGTGATTGAGCCGGGCGAGGCGGGTCAGCCCGGCTTCGCCGAGCAATGCCAGGTGGATCGTGAAGGCGAGCGCGCACAACCCGGCATTGGTGCAGATGTTGCTCGTCGCCTTCTCGCGCCTGATGTGCTGCTCGCGGGTCGAGAGCGTCAGCACCCAGCCGCGCCTGCCCTCGGCGTCGACGGTCTCGCCGACGAGGCGGCCGGGCATCTGCCGCACGAATTTTTCCCGGCTGGCAAACAGCCCGACATAGGGCCCGCCGAAACTGAGCGCGTTGCCGAAGGACTGGCCCTCGGCGGCGACGATGTCGGCGCCCATCTCGCCGGGCGGGCGGATCGCGCCTAGCGACAGGATCTCGGTCACCACCACGACGAGCAGCGCGCCAGCCTTGTGGCAGATCTCGGCCAATGCCGAATAATCGCGGATCTCGCCGTAGAAATCGGGGTGCTGCACGACGACGCAAGCGGTGTCGGCATCGACCAGGCCGGCGAGATCCTCGCCGCCACCAGGGGCGGCATCCTGGATCGCCAGCGCGTTGCCGGCGAAGCGCGCATAAGTCTCGCAGACCGCACGGTATTGCGGGTTGAGCCCACCCGACAGCACCGCCTTGTCGCGGCGGGTCACCCGCCCGGCCATCGCCACCGCCTCGGCACAGGCGGTCGCGCCGTCATAGAGCGAGGCGTTGGCGACCTCCATCCCGGTCAGCAGCGCGACCTGGGTCTGAAACTCGAACAGATATTGCAGCGTGCCCTGCGCCAATTCGGGCTGATACGGCGTGTACGAGGTCAGGAACTCGCCGCGCTGGATCAGATGGTCGACGGCCGCCGGAATGTGGTGGCGATAGGCGCCGCCGCCGAGAAAGCACGGTGCCGCGCCGGCGCTGGTGTTTTTCGCCGCCATCGCGGCGAGGCGGCGTTCGACCTCGATTTCGCCCATCGCAAGCGGCAGGTCGAGGAGGTCCCGATGCCGCGCCGCCGCCGGCACGTCGGCGAACAGCGCGTCGATCGAGGGGACGCCGATCGCGGCCAGCATCTCCCGCCGGTCGGTGTCGGTCAGGGGCAGATAGCGCATCAATGCTGCTCCGCGACAAATTCCTGGTAGGCCGCCTCGTCCATCATCGCGTCGAGCTCCGTGGGGTTGGCGAGCCGGATCTTGATGAACCAGCCCTCCCCCATCGCATCGGCATTGACCTTGGCCGGGTCGCCGACGATCGCGTCGTTGACCGCGACGATTTCGCCCGAAACCGGGGCATAAACTTCGCTCGCGGCCTTGGCCGATTCGACCACCGCCGCCTCCTTGCCCTGTTCGACCGTGCGGCCGATCTCGGGCAGTTCGACATAGACCACGTCGCCCAGTTGCGACTGCGCGTAGTCGGTGATGCCGATCACCGCGACATCGCCCTCGGGCCGGACCCATTCATGGTCCCTGGTGAATCGAGTCGTGTTCATCGGCAGGCTCCTGACAGATTGGGCGAGATCAGCCGCGGAAGTAGCGAGTCGGAACGAACGGCAGCGGCGCGACATGCGCCGGGCGGGCAATGTCGCGGACGACGAGCGCGAGCGCGCTGCCCTCGGCGGCATGGGCGCGCTCGATGTATCCCATCGCGATCGGCGCGTTGAGCGAGGGGCCGAACCCGCCGCTGGTGACACGGCCGATCGGATTTCCAGCCGTGTCGAGGATCAGCGTGCCCTCGCGCGCCGGGGCGCGGCCCTCGGGGCGGATGCCGACACGCCGGCGGCCGGGGCCGTCCGCGAGCTGACGCAGCACGGCGGAAGCGCCGGGAAAGCCGCCCTCGGCGCGGCGCCGTTTGCCGATCGTCCAGGCGAGAGCGGCCTCGATCGGGGTCGTCGTCTCGTCGATATCGTGGCCATAGAGGCAGAGCCCGGCTTCGAGCCGCAGCGTGTCGCGCGCGCCGAGCCCGATCAGCGCGATTTCGGGCTCGTTCAATAAGGCGTCGGCAACCGCGACGGCGTCCTCGGCGGCGAGCGACAATTCGAAGCCGTCCTCGCCAGTGTAGCCCGATCGGGTCACGAAACAGGGCGCCCCGGCGATCGACGCCGCAGCCCCGCTCATAAACGGCATGCGCTCAATTCCACTGGCGATCCCGCTCGCGAATCGCGCCAGGACCGCGGCGGCGAGCGGCCCTTGCAACGCCAGCAACGCGCGCTCGAAGCGCGGCTCGATCGTCACATCAGGGTCGAGGCTGGCCACGAGATGGGCGAGGTCGGCCTCCTTGCGCGCGGCGTTGACGACGAGCATCAGCCCGTCACCCGATCCGGTGGGCAGCCGGGTCACCATCAGATCGTCGAGAATCCCGCCCGCCGCGTTGAGGAGCAGCGTGTAGCGCATCCGCCCCGGCGCGAGACCCTGCAAATCGCCCGGAACGAGCGCCTCCAGAGCCTCCGCCGCCCGGGCGCCGCGCAGCCCGATCTGGCCCATATGCGACACATCGAAAAGGCCCGCTTTGACCCTGGTGTGCAGATGCTCGGCGATGATGCCGCCGGGGTATTGGACCGGCATGTCGTAGCCGGCAAACGCCACCATGCGGGCGCCGCGCGCGCGGTGCAATGCGTCGAGCGGGGTACGGCGCAACGGCGCCGCTTCGCCAGAATCTGCTGCAGTAGACACGGGCACACCTCCGCCAAGCGGACGCGCATCGCGTCCGGGAGATGCCCCCTCTGTCGTGGACCCTGAGAGATTCACCGCGCCCAGGCACTCGTGCGCCAGGGTCCGGCTTACTCCTTCGGTGGACGGCCCCGGGCTCCAAACCCGACCCGCCGCTTTCCAGAGCGCCCTTCTTCCCGCAGTCCTTTTGCCTGAGAGTTTCCGGGGCGGTTGCTCCTTCGGCGCCGCGCCTCCTGTTCGAGCCAGGGGCGCGACCTCTCCTGCGGGCGTGCATACGGCCCGGTCTGTTTAGCACCGGCGAGAGGCGGGGGCCAGCAATTCGCGTCGGTTCAATCCGGTCCGAATTGCCGGGTCGGCTCCATGCGCTCGTGGATGATCCTGACGATTTCGACCAGATCCGGCTGGACGGCCCGGTAATAGAGCACATGCGCCGGTCGACGCACCTTCAACGTATCGGGGAGGCGGGCATGGCGAAGATGAAAGCTCCGGATTCCGGGCAACAGCTCGCTGCGGTCGTGAGTTACCGGGCCTTCGGGATCGGCCGCGACCTGGCGCATCGCGGCAGCGAGCGTCGCGGCATAGCGCCGCTTGGCCTCATTGCCCCAGCGTTGGCCGCTTTCGACAAGGATCGAGGCCACATCCGTCCGCGCCGGGCGCGACAGACGGTAGCGTTGCACCGAAATTCAGCTTGTCCGTTCTTCGCCGATCGCGGCGAGAGCTTCCAGATACCGCTGCAAGTCCGCATCGTCGATTTCGGCGAAATCGCCGCGGTCGAGCGCCGTCGCGCCGGCCTGGATCAGAGTGCCCAACGCGTCGAGCTTCAAGGCGTCCTCCCGCCGGCGCTGTTGCAGCGCGCGGAGCGCGTCGCGGATCGCCTCGCTGGCGCTTTGATATTCGCCGGCGCGCACGACGCTCTCGACAAATTCATCCTGTTCGGGCGTCAAATTGATGTTGCGGGTGGGCATGATCCCCGACCTTAACGGAATGTCGCTACCATCGTTGGCAATGTTTGCCAATATGCCCGGCTTTCCCGAGCTTGTCGCGGTCGATTCGATAAAATACAACCTATCGGTGACTCGCTGTCGCCGTCGGCAAGCATCCGCAGGCCTACGACCACAGCACTTGCCCCGAAATCGCCCCGGTCGGCCGGCCATCGGCGTAGGCTATTTGGCCGTTGACGATCGGAAATTCAACACCCCGCGACGGCATCGCCGTGCGCTTGGCGCCGCCCTTGATCCCGGCGACTTTGCCGTCGACGACGGCTACAGCAGATCGGCGACGGCCGTACGGTATCGGGTGATCGCCGCCAGATGCTCGGCCGCGCTGTGGCCGGCGATCCGTTTGTGGTGCCCGCTGACATAGGTCGTATGAGCGGTGACGTGGGTGACGCCGGCCTTCTTCCAGAAGGCGATCTCTCGCCGCCAATCTTCGTCGGTGCCGATGCCGGGCGAGGTCCACACCTCGATCCCGATCTCGGCCGGGTTGCGCCCGGCCTGCCGCGCCAGCCCGCGCAATTTCTCGAATGCCGCGAGCGCCGCATCGCCGGCCGGATAGGCAAGCGGCATAAAGCCGTCGCCGTATTGCGCCGCGCGGCGGAACGTCGCCTCGGCATGGCCGCCGAACCAGATCGGCACGCGCCCCGAGGCTGGGCGCGGGTTAATGCCGGCATCCTCGATCCGGTGGAAATCGCCGGTGAAATTGGTATGCGGCTCGGCCCACAACGCCTGCATGACGCGCACCTGCTCCTCCGAGCGCCGGCCGCGATTCTTGAAATTCTCGTTGAGCCCGACGAATTCGACCTCGTTCCAGCCGACCCCGACCCCGAGTCGGAACCGGCCGCCGCACAAGACATCGAGCGAGGCGGCCTGCTTGGCGACCAGCACCGCCTGGCGCTGCGCCAGGATCAGGACGCCGGCGGCAAAGCCGATCCGCTGGGTGCAGCCGGCGAGGAACCCGAACAGCACGAACGGGTCGTGGTAGGCGTTGGCCGTGGTGCCGACGCGACGCCCGCCATGATCGGCGGCCGGGTTGACGCCGAGCACGTGATCGGGTGCCACCAAATGCCCATAGCCAAGCCCTTCGGCGGCCTGCGCATAGTCGCGCAGCACCGCCGGACCGATGCCGATATCGGCTACCGGTATCGAGGCGCCGAGCTGCATGTTCACACCCTTTCGATTGAGAACCCGGCGCCGATCCCGACGCCGATAGGAAAAGCTCAGCGCAAATCGACGAACTCGATCCAGTTCGGCATCTTGCCCAGCGCCTGCTGGGTGACCGGGTCGAGCGCGCCGTTGGCCGGGCGGATCGCATAGACTGTCATGTGGTTCGAAGCGAGCCCGACCGAGAGCAGGAACCTGCCACGCGGATCGATCGCGAAAGCGCGCGGCGTCGTCTCGGTCGGATGGCGGCCGGTCAAGGTCAGCGTGCCCTTGTCGGGATCGATGCGGAACCCGACCAGCGTGCTGGTCTTGCGCTCGCTGCCATAGAGGTAGCGGCCATCGGGGGTCACGTGCAGATCCGCCGCCGAGGGCTGCTCCTTGAAGCCGGGCGCCAGCATGTCGACGAATTGCAGCTGTTTCAGGGTGCCGTTGGCCGGGTCGACGGCATAGGCGCCGATCGTCGCGGTGGTTTCGGTGATCAGGTACAGAAACCGCCCGCTCGGGTGCAGCGCCAAATGGCGCGGGCCGGCCCCCGGCTTGGTCGCGATCTCGCCCGGGTTGTTCGGCGTCAGCTTGCCGCTCGCCGGGTCGAACTTCATCTGCAGGATGATGTCCTGAGCGAGGACGGCGCTATAGACGTATTTGTTCGACGCATCGACGACGACGCTGTGCGCCTTCGGCCGGTCCGTCACGATCTGGCTCGGCGGCGCCGTAACCCGGCCTTCGGCGTCGATCGGGTTGACCGTCAGCTTGCCGCCGGGATAGGAGGCCGCGAGCAGCCACCGCCCGGTGCGGTCGAGCGTCGTATAGGCCATGCTCGAATCGAGCGGCGCATTGCCGAGATGCTTGAGTTTGCCGCTCGCCGGGTCGATCGCGAAACTCGCGACCGTGAACGGCTCGCTGCGCAGCGCGGCATGGAGAAACCGGCGATCGGGGCTCACCGCCAGCGGCATGCTGCTCGGCGACGGCTTGTCGGCGCCCGGGATCGCGACCTTCTCGATCAAATCGACATCGCCGCTCGCGCGGTTCATCGACAGCACGTGAATCTCCGGGCCGCCGGCGTTCGACACGTACACGATTGTTTCGGGGGTTGCTTGCGCCATGGCCCTGCGGACTCCGATGATGGGTTGCGCCGTCATGCCGGAAGCGGCGGCCCCGGCGAGGCCAAACAGGCGCCGCCGGGTCAGCCTCTCGCCCATGACAAGCGGTTTACCGCTGCAATTCGCGAGCGGCCCGCGCCGCCGGACGTTCGGCGCAGCGCTTGAGCCAGTCGGCCGCCTTTGGGACCGCGCTGAAATCGATCCGCGCCGGGCGCGCCCAGGAGAGGATGCTGGCGACGTTGAGGTCGGCGACGGTGAAATGCTCGCCCAGCAGATAGGGCGAGGCGGCGACGACGCTGTCGAGCACCATCAGCGGCCGGCCCATCTCGCGCTCGCATTGGTCGGCCAGCGCCGCGTCGCGCTTGTCCTCGGGCAGGAGGGCGCGGTTGAACATCGCGGTCAATACCGGGCGCTCGAGCTCGGTCATCCCCCAGAAGCTCCATTGCCAGGTGCGCGCCTCGTCCTCGAACAGGATCGGGTAGAGGGTGCCCCGCCCGTATTTCTTGGCGAGGTAGAGGTTGATCGCCATCGACTCCCACAAGACGAACCCATCGTCGTCGATCGTCGGCACGTGGCCGTTCGGGTTGATCGCGAGGTATTCAGGGTCGCGCGTGCCGCCATCGGCGAAGTTGATCGGGATGTGCTCGTAGTCGAGCCCCAATTCCTTCGCCATCCACATCGTGCGGAAAGCGCGCGAGCGCGCGATGCCGTAGATCTTGAGCATGCCCGTGATCCTTTCCGTTGCCGTAGGGCCGAAACTCGCATGACGGCCGCCCCCGGGCAAGTGACGGGACAACGGTGGCGAGAGCCGCCCCTTGCTCCCATTCCCGCCCCGCGCTACTGAGACGCGAAGCGGATCGGGAAGCGGGATCGAAGCGGAGGAAGCGGAGATGATTTCGGGCGAATACGATGTCGTCGTGGTCGGCGCCGGCAATGCCGGGATGTGCGCGGCGCTGGCGGCGCAGGAAAATGGGGCGCGGGTGCTGGTGCTCGAATCCGCCCCGTTCGACGAGCGCGGCGGCAACAGCCGTTATACCGCCGGGGCATTGCGCTTTGTCTATAACGGCGTCGACGATTTGCTGAAGCTGTGCGACCTCAGCGAGACCGAGATCGCGACATCGGATTTCGGCACCTATACACAGGACAAGTATTACGACGATCTCGGCCGCCTGACCGACTATAAAAGCAACCCCGACATGGCCGAACTCTTGATCACCAAGAGCCAGGAGACGCTGTTGTGGATGCGCGGCAAGGGCATCCGCTTCGCCCCGATGTATTCGCGCCAGGCCTTCAAGCATGAGGGCAAATTCGTGTTCTGGGGCGGGCTCGCGCTCGAAGCCTGGGGCGGCGGGCCGGGGCTGGTCGAGGGCCTCTATAAATCGGCCGAGGATCGCGGCATCGCGGTGGCCTATGAGGCGCGCGGCGAAAAGCTGATCTACGACGATGACGGGGTCCACGGCGTCGTCGCCAATGTCGAGGGCAAGACCACCGAGATCCGCGCGAAGGCGGTCGTGCTGGCGTGCGGCGGGTTCGAGGCCAATGCCGAGATGCGCACCCGCTATCTCGGCCCCGGCTGGGACCTCGCCAAGGTCCGCGGCACCCGCTTCAACACCGGCAACGGCATCAAGATGGCGCTCGAGATCGGCGCGATGTCGTACGGCAACTGGTCGGGCTGCCACGCGGTCGGCTGGGACTACAACGCGCCCGAATTCGGCGACCTCGCGGTCGGCGACAATTTCCAGAAGCACAGCTACCCGTTCGCGATCATGGTCAATGCCGATGGCGTAAGGTTCTGTGACGAGGGCGCCGATTTCCGCAACTACACCTATGCCAAATACGGCCGCGAGATCCTGACGCAGCCGCACCAGTTCGCCTGGCAGATCTTCGACCAGCAGGTCGTGCATTTGCAGCGCGACGAATACCGCATCCGCCAGGTGACCAAGGTCACCGCCAACACGATCGAGGAACTGGCCGACAAGATGGCCGAGTACGCCCCGGTCGATAAACCGAAATTCATCGAGACGGTGCGCGAGTACAACGCGGCGGTGCAGCGCGACATCCCGTACAACCCGACGGTCAAGGACGGCCGCACCACCAAGGGGTTGGCGATCGACAAGACCAACTGGGCAATGCCGCTCGAAAAGCCGCCTTACGAAGCGTATTGCACAACGTGCGGCGTGACCTTCACCTTTGGCGGCGTGCGCATCGACACCGACGGGCGGGTGCTCGACACCGCGCAAAAACCGATCGCCGGACTGTATGCGGCCGGCGAACTGGTCGGCGGGCTGTTCTACCATAACTATCCGGGCGGCACCGGCTTGGTATCAGGCTCGGTATTCGGCAAGATCGCCGGGACGTCAGCAGGCAAGCAGGTGGGGCGGAACACCTGATTTTTAACCACGGAGACACGGAGGACACGAAGAGAAAAACGCTTTAGCGCAAACGACGCAAAGGCAGGCCTAAGGCCGCGAAGGCGCTTCTACGGTGCGAAGCGCCAATCACTTATGCGGCCGCCGGTGCGGTCGTCAGGAATTGTTATTGGGCGCGCCGCGCCCGGAGTCCTGTTGCTAGTCTCGTCGTCTCGACGAGGAGGAACCCATTCCACCGTGGATACTGGCCTTCGCCGGTATGACGATATGATAGGTGCGTCGCCGTCGCTCGATGTCCTCCGTGTCTCCGTGGTGAATCCCAACCTGAGGGCCGCATGAAACCCGCCAACCTGCTTTTCATCCTGTCGGACGAGCACAGCCGGCGCGTGCTCGGCTGTTATGGGCACGGCATGATCAAGACGACGAACCTCGACCGGCTGGCGGCGCGCGGCGTGCGTTTCAGCGATGCCTACACCAACTCGCCGATCTGCGTGCCGGCACGCGCGGCGCTGGCGACCGGGCGCTACCCGCACCAGATACGCTTCTGGGACAATGGCATCCCCTATGACGGCAGCGTGCCGAGCTGGGGCCATCGGCTCAAGGCGGCCGGGCACGAGGCGGTGTCGATCGGCAAACTGCACTTCCGCAGCGCCGACGACGATAACGGCTTCACCGAGGAGATCATGCCGCTGCACGTCGTCGACGGGATCGGCGACCCGCTCGGCTGGCTGCGCGACCCGCTGCCGGTCAGGAAGGCGGCGTTGCGGCTGGCCAACGACGCCGGACCCGGCGATTCGACATACCAGCAATACGACGACAAGATCACCGCGGCGGCGGTCGATTGGCTGACGGCGCGCGCCCGATCGGCGGGGGGAAAACCGTGGGTGCTGTTCGTGTCGCTGGTCTGCCCGCATTTCCCGCTGATCGCGCGGCCCGAATGGTACAATTTGTACCCCGAGGACCAGATGCCGCGCCCGGCGCTTTATGAACCGGCTGAGCGCCAGCCGGACCATCCCTACATCGCCGCGATCCGCGAGTGCCAAGTCTATGACAAGGCGTTTGACGAGGTGAAGTTGCGGCGCGCGCTGGCCGCCTATTTCGGCCTGGTCAGTTTCACCGACCATAATATCGGCAAGCTCGTCGACGCACTTGCCGCGACCGGGCTCGCCGACACCACGCGGGTGCTCTATTCGAGCGACCATGGCGACAATCTCGGCACACGGCGGCTCTGGGGCAAATCGACGATGTACGAGGAATCGGCCGGGGTGCCGATGATCCTCGCCGGGCCCGATGTGCCGCAGGGTTTCGTCTGCGACGAGCCGGTGTCGCTGGTCGACGCGTTTCCGACGGTCGTCGCCGGCGCCGGCCTCGCGCCGCATCCTGACGATCGCGCCCTGCCCGGCGCATCGCTGTTCGATGTAGTGAAGGGCACATCCGTTCCCCGCACGATTTTGAGCGAATACCACGCGACCGGGGCGGCGACCGGCGCCTGCATGATCCGCAAGGGGAAGTTCAAATACGTCTATTACGCGGGCATGCCGCCGCAGCTGTTCGACCTCGGCGCCGACCGCCAGGAAACTCGCGACCTGGCGCGCGAGCCCGGCTATCAGGGGCTCGCCGCCGATTGCGAGGCGGCGTTGCGCCGGGTGGTCGATCCGGACGCCGCCGATGCCCTGGCCAAATCAGACCAGCGCGCCCGCATCGCCGCAATGGGCGGGCGCGAGGCGATATTGGCGCGCGGCAGCTTCGGCTATTCCCCGGCGCCGGGGACAACGCCTGTGTACAATTAGAAAAGAAACCCTTTTACCCAAGGGAAACGTAAAGGTCGCTAACGGCCGCATGCCGGAGCCTCGCCATGGTCATGTTTCTCGACGAGGAACGCATTGCCGGGCTACTCGGCTGGGATGCGCTGATCGCGACGATGGAGGAGGCGCTCGCCGCGTTTTCGCGCGGGCGGGTGTTGCAGCCGGTGCGCAACATGCTGACGATCGAGGAGGGCCGCCGTTATCTCGGCATCATGCCGGCGGTCGCCGAGGCGGCGATGGGGCTGAAGCTGGTCAGCTTTTATCCCGGCAATGCCGGCAGCGCGGTTCCGACCCATCACGCGATGATCCTGTTGTTCCGCAGCGACACCGGCGAGCCGCTGGCGGTCATGGATGGCCGGCTCATTACCGAGATGCGCACCGCGGCGGTCTCGGCGGCGGCCACGAGATTGCTCGCGGCGCCGGGCTGCCGGGTACTCGCATTGCTCGGCAGCGGGGTGCAGGCGCGCGCCCATCTCGCGGCGCTGACCCACCTGCACCGATATAACGAGGTCGGAGTTTGGAGCCGCACGCCGGAACATGCGCGGCGCTTCGCCGCCGAGCACGGGATCGTCGCGACCGACATCGAGGAGGCAGTGCGTGGCGCCGATGTCGTCGTAACCGCCACCGCGGCGATCGAGCCGATCCTGCGCGGGTGCTGGCTGAAGCCCGGCGCTCACGTCAACGCGGTCGGGGCGCCACGGCCCACCTGGCGCGAACTCGACGACGCGGCGATGGCTAACGTGCTGATCGTCGATTCGCGCGACGCGGTTCTGAAGGAATCTGGCGACGTGATCCTGTCGCAGGCGCCGATCCATGCCGAACTCGGCGAGATTCTCGCCGGCCTCAAGCCGGCGCCGACGGGCGCGACGACGATCTTCAAATCGGTCGGCCTCGCGATCGAGGATGTCGCCGCCGCCAAGCTGGTCTACGACGCGGCACTCGGCGAGAGCGCAGCCTGATCAGGCCGCCGCGGCGGCCGGCTCGGCGCAGGCGTCTTCGCGGATCATCTGGGCGCCCTTTTCGCCGATCATGATGGTCGGCGCGTTGGTGTTGCCGGTGGTGACCGTCGGCATCACCGAGGCGTCGATGACGCGCAGGCCCGCGATGCCGTGCACTCGCAAGCGCGGATCGACCACCGCCATCGCGTCGGTGCCCATCTTGCAGGTGCCGACCGGGTGGAAGATCGTCGTGCCGGTCTGCCGCGCCAATTCCAGAAAGGCGTCGTCCGAATCGACTTCTCCCCCCGGCACCGTCTCCTCGACGCTGTACCGGGCCATCGCCGGCTGGGCGAAAATCCGCCTGGTGTGGCGGACGCCGCCGATCAGCACCCGCAAATCGTTCGGCGCCGACAAATAGTTCGGCCGGATCGCCGGGTATTGGAGCGGGTCGGGCGACTGCGCCATGATCGTGCCGCGGCTTTCCGGCCGCACCGGGCAGACCGCGACGGTCATGCCGGGGTCGCGCTCCAACTCGCGGAAGCGGTTCTGGGCGTAGCTCGCCGGGGTGAACAATAATTGCAGATCGGGGCTCGCGAGCCCCTCGCGGCTGTGGCAGAACACCATCGCGGCGGTGACGCCGAAGGTCAGCGCGCCGTTGCCGATTGTCGCCCAGCGCACCGCCTCGCGCGCCAGGCGGAGCCCGCGCGACAGCTGGTTGATCGTCATCGCGCCCGCTACCCGGTGCGAGATGCGCACGACGTAATGGTCGGACAGATTGGCGCCGACCCCGGCCGAATCGTGTACGACATCGACGCCGATCGCCTGCAAATGGCTGGCTGGGCCGACCCCCGAGATCTGCAGCAGATGCGGCGAGTTGATCGCCCCGCCGGAGAGAATCACCTCGCGCGCCGCGCGAACCTGCCGCTCGGTGCCGTTCTGGCGGAATGCGACCCCGACGCAGCGTTTTCCCTCGAACAGGAGGCGGGTGGCGATCGCCTTGGTCTCGACCTTGAGGTTGGCGCGTCCCTTGGCCTGCGCGAGGAAGGTCCGCGCCGTCGAGCCGCGCACCCGACCGCGCCGGGTCATCTGCGAGTACCCGACGCCTTCCTGCGACTTGCCGTTGTAGTCCAGGGTCAGCGGAAACCCGGCCTCCTGGGCCGCCGAGACGAAGGCATGGGTCAAGGGCAGGATCGTGCGGTAATCCTCGACCAGCAACGGCCCGCCCTTGCCGCGATATTCCGGGTCGCCGCCCGAAATGTAACTCTCCGATTTGCGGAACAGCGGCAAGACCTCGTCATAGCTCCAGCCGCGGCAGCCCATCTGCGCCCAGCCGTCGTAATCGGCCGGGTTGCCGCGCACATAAAGCATGCCGTTGATCGAACTCGACCCGCCCATCACCTTGCCGCGCGGCCAATAGATCTGGCGCCCGGCGGTGCCGGTCTCGCCCTCGCTGTTGTAGTTCCAGTTGATGTGCGGGTGATGCAGCAGGTGCAAGACGCCGGCCGGAATGTGGATCAGCGGGTGGAGATCGCGGGGGCCCGCTTCGAGCAGCACCACCGAAGCGCCGTCCTCGCTCAAACGACTGGCGACGACGCATCCGGCCGACCCGGCCCCGACCACCACGTAATCCGCGTCCATGATCCTATATCCCCACGCCCCTGGCCGCTTTTCATACACCACGGAGGCACGAAGGACACGGAGAAGAAAAACGCTTTAACGCAAAGGACGCGGAGGATTCGCGAAGGTCGCGAAGGTGGGTTTGCTGGCGCGCGGCGCCTCCTCAAATCGCAACAGCGCTGGCGCTGCCGGTATTGATTGGCGCTGCGCGCCGTACCGTCTCCTTCGCGCCCTTTGCGAATCCTCCGCGTCCTTTGCGTTGAAGCGTTGTTATTTTTTCTCCATGGCGGCGAGCAGGCGTCGCACGATCGCCTCGGGGTCGGCGGCGCGCATGATCTCGCCCATGACCGCGACGCCGCGCGCTCCCGCTGCAACACAGGACGCGAGATTGTCGTCGGCGATGCCGCCGAGGGCGATGACCGGCCCCGCCGACAGAAGTGCCGCCTCGGCGAGCGCGTCGAGCCCGACCGCCGGGCCGTAGCCGGGCTTGCTGGCGGTCAGGAAAATCGGGCTCAAGGTCACGTAATCGGCGCCCGCTTTGAGCTGCGCCGCTGCTTCTTCTGGCGAATGCGCGGATACCCCGATAAGCCCCTGACGCAGACGCCGCCGCGCCGCTGCCGGATCGCCGCCGCCCGGCAGGTGCACGCCGCCGGCGCCGGTCGCGACGGCCGCTTCGATGTCGTCATGTACGGTGACGGTCGCGCCAAACCGCTGTCCGAGCGTGACCAGCGCCGCCAACAGCTCTCGGCGGTCGTGTCGGAACAGATCCTTCTCGCGCAGGCTGAACCAGCGGCACCCGGCCCGAAACACCGCCTCGGCGATTTCGACGAGCGGCTTGGTCGCCTGGCCGCGATCGGAGATCACGAGGAAGGGCGGGGAGGGGAGCATTGACGGTTGTGCCTGCCGATCCGACAAAATTGTCATACCGGCGTAAGCCGGTATCCATGGCAACCATGGGTCCCGGCTTTCGCCCATGGGCGCTGACTTTGGCCCGTCCGTTCAGCTGTCATTCCGGGGCGCCGCGCAGCGGCGAGCCCGGAATCCATATTCCAGAGGCCACAGTGTATGGATTCCGGGTTCCGCCCTTCAGGCGGCCCCGGAATGACGGTTAATTTAGCGCCCATGGACTTTCGCCGGGACGACAAGGGAAAGGCGTTACTCAACCCGCCGCCGTCAGCTCGCGCGCGGAGATGTTTTCGAGGTTGCGCAATCGGTCGAACAGGCGCTCGGGGGAGATCCGCGCGTGGCCGGCATCGAGGCAGGTGCGGAACTTCTCGAACAATTCGGACTCGCGCAGCGGCAATTCGGCGGCGCCGCGCGCCCGCCTGATCTGCGCGGTTTCGAGCATCTCGCCTGAAATCAGCTCGACCCGCACCTGGTCGTACAGCGACGCGCCGGATACTTCCGGGTCGTAGTTTTCGTTGGTCTCGATGTCGACCCGGCGCATCAGATCCTGCACGTCGGGGCGGCCGACGAATTCGTCGGTGAATTCGGCGAGGTTGGCGCGCCGGGCGATGACCGAAGCCGCCATCGCGAATTCCATGCTGAACTTGCCTTCGAGCCCGGTCTGCGGCCGGTGGTTGCGCAAGATCAAGGATCGCGTCTTGCTGATCGAGGCCGTGATCCGGGCGATCTCGTCCGGCCGCAGCGGCCGCTTGTCGAGCAGATCGAGCATGCCGTCGAGCGAGCGGTGCAGCGCATAGCAGGCCGGGTATTTCTTGATGCTGAGGCGGTTGCGCACGATGTGCCACTCGCGGCCGAGCGCGGCCGGGCGCTCCCGATCCGCCAGTCCCTCGGGCGACACGGCGGACAAGAAGCCCTGCGGGTGTTCGATCGCATCGGCGGCGGCGGTAAAGCCGACTTCCGCCAGGCGCGCCGAGACCACACCGGCATGAGCCGCGCGGCCGGCGTGGAACGGCTTTGTCATCGTGCCGAAATTGGCCGTCACCCCGGCCGATTGCGATGCCGCGAGCGCGATTGCCATCGTCGTCCGCTCGGGGTCGAGCCGGCGCAGCCGGGCGCAGGCGGCGGCGGCGGCGATCGCGCCGAAAATGCCGGTCGGGTGCCAGCCCTTGCGATGGTGATGCCCGGGATCGCGGTTGGCGACTTCCGCCCAGGTTTCGTAGCCCGCGACATAGGCGGCGATCATGTCGTTGCCGGAGGATCCCAGCGCCTCGCCTTCGGCGAGGATGGCCGGCACCAGCACCGTGCTCGGGTGGCCGCGCACCGCCACGTCGTCGTAGTCGAGCGCGTGCGCGGCGGTGCCGTTGATCCAGGCCGCCTCGGGTGCGGGTGCGGTGTCGCCGGTAAAATAGAGCGTCGCCTCGCCCGGGGGCGGGTTCAGCGCCTTGCGCAACAATTGCGGCGCCGGGTCGTGCGCGCCGGCGATCATCGTCGCGATCGTGTCGATAAAGCCGGTGCGGGCGATTTCGATCGCCTCGGCCGGCAGTTTTTCAAAGGTCAGGCCGGCGGCAAAGCGGCCAAGGTCTTGCGTCAGGGGCATCGACCGTCCTCCCAAGCTATATCGACCGATTATGACGCAAGTCGATGCCTGCTTCCATGGGCGCGGCGCCACGGAGCTTGTCACCCGGCCGATCTTGGGCGATGAAAGCCGCATGGGCGCCGCCAGCGGGACCAAAGTAGCGATCGACACCTCGCGCCACGGCTGGCGTGCCCTGGTGACCCGGCCGCGCGCCGAGGCGGAGGAATTGGCCGAGGCGCTCGCTTCGCGCGGCATCGCGGCCATCATCGAGCCGCTCCTCGACATTCGCTACACCAGCGAGCCGGCGCCCGATCTCGCCGGGGTGCAGGCCGTGCTGTGCACCAGCGCCAACGGCGTCCGGGCGCTGGCGCGTGTATGCGACGATCGCGCGGTATCGATCCTGGCGGTCGGCGAGGCGACCGCGGCGCGGGCGCGCGGCGAAGGCTTCGCCCGGGTCGAGAGCGCCGGCGGCACGGTCGGCGATCTCGTGCGCCTCGTCGGCGAGCGGCTGCGTCCGGCGGGAGGGCGGCTGCTGCATGTCGCCGGCAGCGTCGTTGCCGGCGATCTGGCCGGCGAATTGCGGGCTCGCGGCTTTGCCGTCGAGCGGTCGGTCTTGTACGAGGCCCGTCCGGTGTCCCGGCTCAGCGCCCCGACGGTGCGGGCGCTGGCCGCCGGGATCGTCGATTTTGCGCTGTTCTTCTCGCCGCGCACCGCCGCGATCTTTGCCCGGCTGGTCGATGGCGCCCTGATCGCCGAGGCGATGCGGTTCGTCAGCGCAATCTCGATCAGCGCCGCCGCCGATGCCGCGCTGCAACCGCTGTGTTTCCGCGACCGGCAGATCGCCGACAGACCGGACCAGCCGGGCCTGCTGGACCGGCTCGACGGGTTGCTCGCCGAACGGCGCCGCGCATGAGCGACCCACACCCTCCCGCCGCGCCGACCGAGCCGGCGCCCGCGACGCCGACCCCCGCCGAGGCCTCGCCTGTTCTATCGCCGCCGGGCTACCGCGACGTTGCGATCGGGCTCGCCGGCGCCCTGCTGCTGGTCGTCGTGCTGGTCGGGACGGCGCCGTTCTGGGCGCCGCTGTTGCCGTGGGGCATGATTCCGGCGAGCAGCGACGCGGCCCTGGCCGCACGTATCGAGCGGCTCGAAGCGGCACAGGGGCAGGTCCAGCAACTCGCGCAGCTCCACAAGGAAACTGCCGCGGCGAGTGCGGCGCTGCCGCGGCTCGAGCAGCGGGTCGGCACGCTCGAGGCAAGACCGGCGGTGCCGCCGGGCGACAGCGCTGAGACCCGGCAGCGGTTCACGACCTTGTCCGGCGCTCAGGCCGAACTGTCGAGGCGGGTTGAGGCGCTCGACAAAGCGGTCCATTCCCGGGCCGGCGCGGCGTCCGATCTGGCGGCTCGGATCGACGCGATCGACCGCGGTGTTCACGCGCAAACCGCGCGTGACATGACCGACATGGCGCTGGCCCTGGCGCTGCTGCAGATCCGTGGCGCTGTTGAGGCCGGGCGGCCTTTCGCGGCCGAATACGATGCGCTGGCCGCGTTGGCGCGGTCTCGTCCCGAAATCGCAGCGGCGGCAGCGCCCTTGTTCGAGCCGGCGAAAACCGGGGTGGCGAGCCCCGCGGTTCTCGGCAAGCGGCTGCGCGACAGGGCGGGCACGATCGCCGGCGCGAAACCGCCGGAAAACGGCCGAGCTGATGTCCCCGATCCCGGCTGGGCCGACGCGGCGCTGGCCCGCCTGCGCGGTCTCGTCACGATCCGGCGGGTCGGCGGCGCGGCGCCGTTCGGCGGCCCGGAAGCGTCGGTCAACGCCGCCGAACTGGCGCTGGCGAGTGGCGATTTGGCGGGTTCGGTCGCCGCGCTCGACAAACTGGCCGGTGCGCCGGCCGAGGCGGCCGGGCCGTGGCTGCGCATGGCCCGCGAGCGTCTCGCGGTCGATGCGGCGTTGCAGCGGGTCGCGACCCTGTTGACCGCGCGGCTCGGCGCACCATCCGCCCCTGTCGGACCGCCTGTCGCACCGTTGCCCGCGCCCTCTGCCGGAGCCCCCGGCTGATGCGCGCCGTCCTGGGGCTGGTGCTGCTCGCGGCCGCGGTCGCGGCCGGCGCTTTCTTCGCCGACCATCCGGGCCGGGTCGAGATTCTGTGGCAAGGCTGGCAGATCGACACCTCGGTCGCCGTACTCGTCGGCGCGGTTTCCCTGATCGTGCTGGCCGTGTCGGGGCTGGTGCTGCTCGCCGCGGCATTGGCCCGACTGCCGCGCAACGCCGGCCGGCGCCGCGCGGCACGCCGGCGCCGCACCGGCGAGGCGGCGCTGACCAAGGGTCTCGTCGCGCTGGCGGCGGGAGACGCGGCGGCGGCGCGGCGTTACGCGGCGCGCGCTGAGGCGCTGCTCGGCGGTACGCCGGTGGTGCTGCTGCTGGCGGCTGAGGCGGCGACCCGGCAAGGCGACGGGGCGGCGGCGCGGCACGCCTACCGGACGCTGCTGGAGCGGCCCGAGACGGAGTTTCTCGGCCTGCGCGGACTCCTCGGCCAGGCCGTGCGGTCGGGCGAGGACGCAACCGCGCTGCGCCTTGCCGAGCGCGCCCGGCTGCTGCGTCCGCGAGCGCCGTGGCTGGCCGACAGCCTGATCGAGCTGCAGGCTCGCGCGGGACAGTGGGAAGCGGCGCGCGAGACGATCGCGGCGGCGGCCCGAAGCGGCGCGATAACGGCCGAGCGCGCCCGCCATCACCAGGGCGTCGTGCTGTATGAGCTGAGCCATGCCGCCGAGCGGCGCGGCGCGGCGCGGCAGGCGGCCGGGTTGGCGGCCAAGGCGCAAAAGCTGGCGCCGGACCTGGCCCCGCTGGCCAGCCGCTACGCCGGGCTGCTGATCGGGCTCGGACGCAAGCGCGCGGCGGCGAAAGCGATCGAGCGCGCTTGGCGCACGGCGCCCCATCCCGAGCTCGCCTATCTCTATCTCGACATCCATCCCGCGGCGGGGCCGCTGGCGCGCGCCGCCTCGCTGCAGCGTCTGGCGGCGCGCAATCCGGAGGCTGCCGAAAGCCACCTCGCGATCGCCGAGACCGCGCTGACGGCGCAGCTCTGGGGCGAGGCGCGCCGCCACCTCGCGCTCGCCGTCGCCGCCGGCTCGCCCCAACCCGGATCGCCAATCGCCGGATCACCAATCCAGGGAGAGTCGCGCCGGCTTTGCCTGTTGATGGCGCGGCTCGAGGAGAGCGAGTCCGCTAACGGGGAGACGGCGCGGGACTGGCGCGAACGCGCGATCGGAGCGCCGCCCGACCCCTGCTATTTGTGCCGCAGATGCGGCGGCGGCAGCGTGCAATGGCAATCCTGTTGCGGCGAATGCGGCGGTTTCGACACGCTGGCCTGGCGAACGCCGCCGCACGGCCGCAAAGCGCTCGTCCACGGGGCGCTCGTCCACGGGGCGCTTGGCATCCACCCGGCGAGTGCCGACGCGCCTTTGATGCTGCCGGCGCCGGACGTACCGGGCGCGGCGCAGAGGACCGCTTGAACGGTGCTTGGCGCCAACCCTGCAATGGGATATCTAAGGAACGCAGGCTGGCGCCGGTTCGCCCCGATAGCTCAGCGGTAGAGCAACCGCTTCGTAAGCGGTAGGTCGTCAGTTCAAATCCGACTCGGGGCACCAGTCCTTTCAAGCACCAGCGCCGGCGCTTTACGCTACGGAAATGAACCGTGTTGATCCGGTTCAGCGGCGTCGCGGCTACACCGCCCCGCCGATCGCGCGGTAGCGCAGCAGGTGATCGGCAAGGACGCAGGCCAGCATTGCTTCGCCCACCGGCACCGCGCGGATGCCGACGCAGGGGTCGTGGCGGCCGTGGGTCTCGATCTCGACGTCGTTCCCCGCCGCATCGACCGTGCGCATCGGCTTCAGGATCGAGCTGGTCGGCTTGACCGCGAAGCGCAGCACGATGTCCTGGCCCGTTGAGATCCCGCCCAAGATGCCGCCGGCGTTGTTCGACAGGAACGCGACCTGGCCGTCTTGCATCCGCATTTCGTCCGAGTTGTCCTCGCCCGACAGCGAGGCGGCGGCAAAGCCGGCGCCGATCTCGACTCCCTTCACCGCGTTGATCGTCATCATGGCGCGGGCGAGATCGCCGTCGAGCTTGTCGTAAACCGGTTCGCCCAGCCCCGCCGGGACGCCGCTCGCCACCAATTCGATGACCGCCCCGGCCGACGAGCCTGATTTGCGCACACCGTCGAGATAATCGGCCCAGCGCGCCGCCATCGCGGGGTCCGGGCACCAGAACGGGTTGTCCCCGGTTGCCGCCCAATCCCACGCCGCGCGGTCGATGCGGTGCGGGCCGATCTGGACCAGCGCGCCGCGGATCGCGATGCCTGCCCCCAGCACCTGGCGCGCCACCGCGCCGGCGGCGACCCGCGAGGCGGTCTCGCGCGCCGAGGCGCGCCCGCCGCCGCGATAGTCGCGAATCCCGTATTTTTTCCAATAGGCATAGTCGGCATGGCCCGGCCGGAAGCGGTCGGCGATGTTGCGGTAATCTTTCGAGCGCTGGTCGACGTTTTCGATCATCAGCTGGATCGGCGTGCCGGTGGTCACCCCGTCGAACACGCCGGACAGGATCTTGACCGTGTCGGGCTCGCGCCGCTGCGTCGTAAAGCGCGACTGGCCGGGGCGGCGCCGATCGAGCCATTGCTGGATGTCGGGCTCGGCGAGCGGCAGGCGCGGCGGCACCCCATCGACGACGACGCCGATCGCCGGCCCGTGGCTCTCGCCCCAGGTCGTAAAGCGGAACAGCGTGCCAAAACTGTTGCCGGCCATGAGTGTCCAGTCAGGGCTGCAAGAGCAACCTGCGTCCTTCGAGACGCGGGCGACGCCCGCTCCTCAGGATGAGGTACGTTTGTAATGGCATTAAGACAAAGACCTCGTCCTGGCCATCACACCGTCGCGATGTCGGGCGCGTCGACCGCTTTCATGCCGACGACGTGGTAGCCGCAATCGACGTGGTGCACCTCGCCCGTGACCCCGGACGACAAATCGCTCAACAAATAAAGGCCGGCGCCGCCGACATCCTCGATCGTCACGTTGCGCTTCAACGGCGCGTTGTACTGGTTCCATTTGAGGATGTAGCGGAAATCGCCAATGCCGGATGCGGCCAGGGTCTTGATCGGCCCGGCCGAGATCGCGTTGACCCGGATGTTGTCGCCGCCGAGATCGACCGCCAGATAGCGCACGCTGGCTTCGAGCGCCGCCTTGGCAACCCCCATCACATTGTAATGCGGCATCACCCGCTCGGCGCCGGCATAGGTCAGCGTCAGGAGGCTGCCGCCCGAATTCATCAAGGGCGCCGCGCGCCGGCACAAATCGGTAAACGAAAAGCACGAGATTTCGAGCGTGCGCAGGAAATTGCCTCGCGTCGTATTCATGTATTTTCCGGTCAGCTCGGCCTTGTCGGAAAAAGCGATCGCGTGCACGACAAAATCGAGCCTTCCCCAGCGCTCGGCGAGGGTGGCGAACACTGCGTCGAGGCTCGGCTCGGAGGTCACGTCGGCCTCGATCACGAAATCGCTGTCGAGGCTCGCCGCCAGCGGCCGCACCCGCTTGCCGAGCGCGTCGCCCTGATAGGTGAAAGCCAGCCGGGCGCCCTGGCCGTGCAAGGCCTTGGCAATCCCCCACGCCAGCGAGCGCTCGTTAGCAACACCCATCACGAGCCCTTGCTTCCCGGCCATCAGGCCCATTCCTGTCCCCTTTTTGCCGCGAAGCCGGTACGCGCGAGCCGGCAAAATTCCCGCCTCGGTCCGATCATCCTACACGAAGCGGTCCGTCGGGGCGAGGCAACCGGGAAGAGGTCATGTCGCGCCGGGTAGCGGGCGGCGCGTGGGTCAGCCGCTTGCAGGCTCTGGTACAGCAGATGGCTCAGACCCCGAAGGTAAAACGGCTGCCGGTATTGGAAAGAACGGTCTGCTCCGGCATTTCGCGCAGCGCCGCCGCGATAAAGCCGCGCCCGGTGCAGTGCATCGGGACGACGACATCGGGGGCGAGCGATTTCAGCTCGGCGACCGTGTGGTCGATATAGTCCTGTGGCGCCGCGCCGAGATGAAAGCCGCCGATCACCGCGTGCAGCTTTGTAACCCCGGAGACCGCCTGCGCAGTCTTCACCGTATTGATCAGCCCGGAATGCCCGCACGAGGAAATGACGACCAATCCGCGACCCTGCACGACATAGCAGGTCGCGTGCTCGTCGGGATGCTTGTCGGGCACCAGCCGGCCGCGCCTCTCCTCCTCGGTGAAATGATCGGCCGGGGTCGGCTCGATCAGCGTGTTGGGCAGGACGCGCTCAAATGATTGTCGCGCGATTGCCCCGCTGGTGAAGGCGCCGCCAAGCGCGTGCGCATGATCGCAGCACACTGTTTCGACCCGGGCCTGCGCCAGCGAGGCCGCGTCGGGCGCGCCGACCGAAACCGGCTCGCCGCCGCGCGGGCCCGACCATTTCTCGCGGAAGGTCAGGGCGCCGCCGGTATAGAGCTTCAGATCGTCGCGCAGATGCGCGCGCTGGGCGCCGACAAACCCGGCCAGCCCGCCGTAATGATCGCGATGCGAATGGCTGAGGATCAACCCGTCGAGCTGTTCCGGCGCGATCCCGAGCAGATCGAAATTGCGCAGCAGGATCTCCGGGGTGTAGCCGAAATCGAGGAGATACCGATGCGTGTCGCCGGCTTTCTCGGATTCGAGATGAAGCGACAGACCCCATTCGCCGGCCAGGGTCGAGGTCTCGCGGCCGGGGATGCGCGAGACGTGCTCGATCGTCACGTGCGGATGGGTCGCCTTGGGCATGAACAGGTCGAAATACGAATCGACAACAAGCCGCACCGACAGCCGGTCGACCAGCGGCGCCGTGAACGGCTGGGAGGTTGCGAGCGTCATGGGTTCCTCGCTGCATCGGAGATGTGCAGGGTCAGCCCATCGCGGTCGCGGGTCAAGCGACGCCGGCGATTAGGGCTGCCAACCAATCGCCCGCTCCTTTTCGAGCTTTTGAGACCGTCCAGACACGAGTCAGCCACAAATTTCCCTAAAATGGATTGCCGCGACTTTGTTCGCGGTGCAAGCTCACGCTCAATCGCTGCCGACCGGTTAGGTGAAATGCCATCCGGTAACTGTCCGGACGGCGCCGAGACGAGCGCCCTGAGTTGCAGGGCATCGACAGTTCGCTGCCGCCGCACAGTCCGGCAGCGTCCCCAACATTGCGGAGAAACCCCTATGAGCGGTCACGCCCACCTCACCCCATCGCAGATTCGCGCCAAACTCAGCCACCCGATCATCGACGGCGACGGGCATTGGGTCGAGTACGATCCGGTTTTCAGCGAGCAGATGCGCAAGGTGGGCGGCGACAAGGCGGCCGACGGCTTCCTCGCCGCGATGCATTCGACGTTGAACGCGCTGAAACTGGGCCCGGAAGAGCGCCGCCGGCGCCGGGTCGCGATGCCGGGCTTCTGGACGCGGCAGACCGGCAACACCCTCGACCGCGCGACGGCGATGATGCCGCATTTGCTGTACGAGCGGCTCGACGAAATCGGCTCCGATTTCGCCATCGTCTACCCGACCGCCGGACTGCGCCTGCCGCGCATCGTCGACGACGAGACGCGGCGCGCCGTGATCCGCGCCTACAACATCGTCTCCGCCGGCTATTTCAAGGATCTCAGCGACCGCATGACGCCGGCCGCGATCATCCCGATGCACACGCCGGATGAGGCGATCGCCGAACTCGAATTCGTCACGAAGGAACTCGGCTCGAAGGTCGGCATGTTCGGCAGCGCCCTGCCGCGCAAGGTGCCATCGGTCGCCGCCAACGATCCGGACACGGCGCGGCTCGCGGTCGGGTACGAGGTGTTCGGCATCGACAGCCTCTACGATTACGACCCGGTCTGGGAAAAGTGCCGCGAGGTGGGCATCGCGCCGACCTTCCACAGCAGCGGCAGCAACCAGGCGTTGCGCAACTCGCCGAGCAACTTCACCTACAACCATATCGGCCATTTCGCCGATGCCGGGCATGCCGCCGCCAAGGGCATCTTCCTCGGCGGGGTCACGCGGCGCTTCCCGGAATTGCGCTTTGCCTTCCTCGAAGGCGGCGTCGGCTGGGGCGCGCAGTTGTTCGGCGACCTGATCGAGCACTGGGAGCGGCGCAACGCCAAGGCGCTCGAGAACATGCATCCCCAGAAGCTCGACCGTGGCTTGCTGATGAGCCTGGTTGAGAAGCACGGCTATTCGGAAATCGCCGCGGCGTTGCGCGAGCGCGACGGCTGGCCCGACCCGGAGATGCACCTGACCGGCGGCGTCGAGAACCTCGACGATTTCGCGGCCTGCAAGATCACCCGCAAGGAGGACTGGGTCGACCTCTACGCCACGCCATATTATTTCGGCTGCGAGGCGGACGACCGGATGAACGCCACGGCGTTCAGCCGAGGCAACCCGTTCGGCGCGCAACTGAACGCGATCTACAGTTCCGACATCGGGCATTTCGACGTGATCGACATGCGCGAGCCGTTGCCGGAAGCGTATGAGCTGGTCGAGGACGGGTTCCTGACGGACGACAATTTCCGCGACTTCACCTTTACCAACGCGGTGCGGTTGTGGGGAACGCAGAACCCGCGCTTCTTCGAGGGCACGGTGGTGGCCCGCGAGGCGGCGGCCGTATTGAATGCGGCAGCCCCGGTTCGGGTCGCGGCCGAATAGCAGGAAGCGCAACCTCGCCGATGCGGTGTCCGAGCGGCGCCGCATCGGCGAGGCGTTTGCGTGGCGAGACCGCGCCGCGCGCGGTGCGTTCAGCCGTGAGAGGCTACCGATCTTCGCCCATCGGTGGCAGGGCGCGGCGGATCGCGTCGCGGATCGCGGGTGGCTGGCACTCGATTGCGTCGCACAGCCGGTGCATTTGCCGGCGCAGGCTGTAAACCTGATCCAGCAATCCGAGCACGAGCGACAACGAATCCTCGTCGATCTCGAACTCGCGGCGAATGTGCAGGATCAGTTCGACCCGGGCGATGTCGACTTCGCGGAACTGCAACTGTCCTCCGGGTTCGCCAGTTCGCCCGTCTTCGCCCGGCTGTTCCGGCAGCACCCAGCGGTTGTCGATCCAGCGCGCGAGTTCGGCATTGTCGAGCTCGGCGAAGCGGCGGATCAGCTCATCGAGCCCGATCATGATTTGGTCCCTGGGGCCGCGCCCCCATCGTCATCGCCGGTGTTGATCCCTGGCCCCATCGCGCGCCGTGGATCGGTCGGATGAGTCGCGGCCCAGCCCTCGATAAATTGAGCCAGATCGGGGTCGTCGCTGGCGCCGATCACGATTTTCAGCGTCACGTATTGATCCCCTGCCGTCGCGCCGGCGCCGGTCTCGCCGCCTTGGCGCCGGCGTTTGATGCCCTTGCCGCGCAGGCGCAGACGCGTTCCGCTGTCGGAACCCTTGGGGATCGTCATCGTCACCGGTCCCGTCACGGTCGGCACCGGCGCCCGAGCGCCCAACACCGCCTCGGCGAGGCTGACCGGCAGTTCGAGATGAATGTCGTCGCCGTCGCGTCGAAAAAACGGGTGCGGCGCGATATGCACCTCGATCAGCGCGTCACCGGGTGGGGCGCCACCGGGGCCGCCGCCGAAGCCGGGGCCGCCCTTGCCCTTGAGGCGGAGCACCTGGCCCTCGTCGATGCCCGGCGGGATCGTCACGTCGAGCCATTCATCGGGCGACAGCGCAAGCCGTTTCTTGGCGCCAGCGGCGGCCTCGACAAAGTCGACCGAAAGCGCGAAATGCCGGTCCTGCCCTGGCATCGCAAACCCCTCGCCGGTCCGGCCGGCCCCCCTCGAACTGCGCGCGCCGCCGCGTCCGAACATAGCGAACAGATCGTCGAGATCGCCGATATCCATTTCGCCCTGCGGCTGGTACTTCCGGCCGTGCTGGCCTTCGGCGTGCGGACGATAGGAATAGCGCGGTCGCTCGGCGCCGCTTTCGTCGATCTCGCCGCGATCGTAGCGGCCCCGTTTCTCGGGGTCCGACAACAAATCGTTGGCCGCGGTGACCGCCTTGAAGCGCGCTTCCGCCGCCGGCTTGCCTGGGTTGAGGTCGGGGTGAAATTCCTTGGCCAGCTTGCGGTACGCCTTGCGGATCTGATCGGCGCCGGCGTCGGGCTTGACGCCGAGAACCTCGTACGGGGTTTGCGTCGCCATGAATTTCCCGGCCCCTGGCTCAGCGCTGCCGCGGGCGCGGCGGCGTGGCGGCGGCGGCTGCCGCCGCCTCGACATTGACCGCGACCTTGTACTCGGATCCCCGCCGGTCGATCGTCAGATCGACCTTCTCGCCGATCCGGGTCAGGCCGATCGTGTTGCGCAGTTGGGTTCCGCCGCGCACCGGCACGCCGTTGACGGCGATCACCAAATCGCCGCCATGCAGTCCGGCGCGCTCCGCCGGAGAGCCGGGATCGACGCGGGCGATGACCGCGCCCGTGGCATGCGAGGTCTTCATCGATTGCGCGAGGTCCGGGGTCAGCTCCTGGATCGCGACACCGATGCGCCCGCGCTTGACTTCGCCATGGCGGACGATCTGGTCCATGACACTGCGCGCCATGTTGATCGGCGCGGCGAACCCGATGCCGATATTGCCGCCGCCCGGCGCCAGGATCGCGGTGTTTATTCCGACGCATTCGCCCTGCAGGTTGACGAGCGGGCCGCCTGAATTGCCGGGATTGATCGACGCATCGGTCTGGATGAAATCCTCATTCTCCCCGATGTCGAGCCCGCTGCGGCCGAGTGCGCTGACGATCCCCGAGGTCACGGTCTGGCCGAGGCCGAACGGATTGCCGATGGCGATGACAAAGTCGCCGACGAGCAGCCGATCCGAATCGCCCATCGGCACGGCGACCAGATTGGTCGCCGGAATCTGCAACACGGCGACATCGGTATCGGCGTCGCGACCGATCAGTTTTGCCGTCAAACGGCGGTTGTCCTTGGTGGTGACCTCGATCCGGGTCGCGTTCTCGACGACGTGCCCGTTGGTCAGCACATAGCCGCGCGCGGCATCGACGATGACGCCGGACCCGGTCGATTGGGTCTCGCGCTCCTGCGTCTGCTGGTTTTGCGGCAGGTTGAAGAACCGCCGGAAAAACGGGTCCTGCAACAGCGGGTTTTGTTCGCGGACCTTGCCGCGCACCGCGATATTGACGACGCCCGGGGTTATCCGGGCCAGCATCGGCGCCAGACTCGGCACCGCGGCGCCGCCGACCGCCGGGATCGCGCCCGCCGCCAAGGCCGGACGCAGCGCGGGCGCGCTGGCGGCGACGGCGCTCAACAGCAGAAGCGCTGACAAAATCCGGTGCATCGATTTGGGACCTTGGGTGATGCGGTGCGCCGTCAGCAAAACGACGCGTGATATGAACAGTTTCCCCGATGCAATATTTAAACCGGAGGGCGAGGGCTTCAAGGAGCCCCGCCCAGGAGCCCCGCCTGGATGTCGCGTGGCGGGCGGGCTTGGCAGCACACGGCGATCTGGCTGCTAAGGGGCTGTTCTATCGGGTAATTTTCTATTGATCCGGAGCAATTATCGCGCGATCCTCGTTACCGTGAGTTGCGACAATCGGGGGTGCGGACGTGACCCTATACGAGCTGCAAGTCAGAGGATATCGGCTTACGACGGCGGAGATCATCTACCGGCTACCGGATCATCCCGCCCTGCTTCAGAGCTTTGTCTGGCAAAAATTCGACTTGCCGCCTGATTTTCCCGAGCTGCGCAAATTTCTTGAATTCTGGAGCCACAATATCGACGGCAAGCTGCATTCGGTGAATGTGAAGCAGAGCAGCCGCACGGCGCCGAACCGGGTCCGCCACGTCAAGCACCCCCTGACGCTGCACTGAGGCTAGGCGTCGGTCGGCGACACCCAGGGAAGGCGGCCGAACGAGATGCCTTCTTCGGCCAGCTCGTGGGATTCGTCGCTGGTGGCCTCGCCATAGATGCCGCGCGGGTCTACTTCGCCATAATGAATGCGGCGCGCCTCCTCGGCAAAGCGCTCGCCGACATAGTCGCAATTGCTCTCGACCTGACGGCGCATCTCGATCAACGCCGCGCGCATTTGGGCGGGCGATATCGGCGTCTTGTCGCGCGAGCGCCCGATATTGGGCGCCATTAGCGCCTTGTCGACCTGGGTGTCGCCGCAATGCGGGCAGGCGATCTCGCCGGCCTTGTGCTGGGCCTCGAAACCGTCGCCGTCGCGGAACCAGCCCTCGAATTCATGGTCGGACGCGCAGCGCAACTTGAACAGGATCACGAGCGGACCTCCTGAGACACCTATCTATTACCTATACTCGGCGCCTTTGGCAATTATCCGGCAAGAGTGCTAACCAATGGATCAACAGACGCCCTCTGCCTGGGTGCGAATTTTCGTGCCGTTGATACGGTCCGGCGGCCGGGTGCTCGACCTCGCGGCCGGCGGCGGGCGTCACACCAGGCTGCTGCTCGATATGGGACTTCTGGTGACCGCAATCGACCGCGATGTCGCCGATTTGCGTGCATTCGCCGGCGGTAATTGCGAGATTCGCCAGATCGATCTTGAAACCGGCGCGCCGGGGATCCCGATGGAAGCGCTCGGCGGCGGTTATGACGGCATCGTCGTGACCAACTACCTGCACCGTCCGCTATTGGAGCCGATCGTGGCGGCGCTGGCGCCCGGCGGCGTGCTGATCTACGAGACCTTCGCGCTCGGCAACGAGCGGCTGGGGCGCCCGCGCAACCCGGATTTCCTGTTGCGGCCGGGCGAATTGCTCGACGCCTTCGCCGCGCTGACGATCATCGCCTTCGAGCAGGGCGAAGTGACCGTGCCGCGGCCGGCTGTCATCCAGCGGATTGCCGCCGTCGCCGGGCCGGTTGGGCGGTTGCCGCTCGATTTGGACAACGCCTCGCGCCCGGAGTAGGATGACGCCCATGTCAAGCGCCGCCGAAAATTTGATGTCTGTCGACGAATTCCTCGCCTGGGAGCGCGACCAGCCCGAACGGTATGAATTCGACGGGTTTACCTCCACCGCGATGACGGGAGGCTCGCTCGATCACTCGACCATCGCATCCAACCTGCACCGCGCGATATCCGCAAAGCTGCGCGGCACCGGCTGCATGGCCTTTCGTGGCGATGCCAAGGTGATCGCAAACAGCAGCGTGCGTTACCCCGATCTTTCTGTGACCTGCAGCCCGACGATCGGCCAGGAGATTGTGGTTCCAGAGCCGGTGCTGATCGTGGAGGTCGTATCGACGAGCACCGAGCGGGTCGATCGCGGGCGCAAGAAATTCGATTACTTCGCGACCCCGTCGGTACGGCAATACGCGATCATCGAGCAGGATGACCGCCTGGTCGATCTCTACACCCGCGGCGAAACCGGCTGGACCAACGAAATCATCATCGGCGACGCGGTGCTGAACCTGTCCAGCATCGGGGTCGAGCTGAGCCTCGACACGGTTTACGAGGATACCGAGCTTGATGCTACTCGGCGGCCAGCGGGCGGAGGACCAGCTCCGGCGGCGTGAAGGCGCGGTCGTGCGTCAATGACGGCACCGTGTGCCGCGCCTCGGCGATCTTCGCGGGATCGATGCGCGCCGTGACGACGCCGCTTTCCTCGCCGCCGCCATCGGCTAAGACCTCGCCCCACGGGTCGACGATCAGCGAGTGGCCATAGCTGCGGCGGCCCGCGACATGCTCACCCCATTGCGCCGGGGCGAACACGAAACATCCGTTCTCGATCGCCCGGGCGCGCAGCAGCACCTCCCAATGCGCCCGCCCGGTTGGCACCGTGAACACCGACGGCACGCTGAGAAAATCGGCCCCGGCCTGGGCCAGCGCGCGATAAAGATGCGGGAAGCGCACATCATAGCACACGCTTAGGCCGAGCCGGCCCCACGGCGTCTCGGCGACGACGGTCTCCCCGCCGGGGCGGTAGGCGTTGCTTTCGCGATAGCTTTCGCCGCCGGGCAGGTCGATGTCGAACATGTGGATCTTGTCGTAGCGTGCGACGATGCCGCCGGTTTGATCGAGCAGGAACGAGCGGTTGGCGAGGCGCGTTTCACCCGAATCGGCGCCCGGCTCACCGGCTGGATCGATGACCAGCGAGCCGAGCAGAATCCAGGCGCCGAGCTCGCGCGCTAGTTCGCGCATGGCGGCGAGGAACGGGTCGTCGGCTTCGCGCCGCGCCTTGTCGCGCCGCCTTTGGCCGCTTTCGATCAGGTTGCTCGCCTCGGGCGTCATGATCAGATCGGCGCCGGCGTCGCGCGCCCGGCGGATCAGGTCGCCGACCTGGCGCAGATTGGGTTCGGGGTCGGGGCCGGCGGTGAACTGGATGCACGAAGCCGTGAACGCCCCCATGGTCAAAGCCGTCATGCGCCTATGCCCAGCTTGGGGTCGAGCCTGCCGGCGCGGTCGAGCGCAACGATGTCGTCGCACCCGCCGACATGCTCGCCGTCGATAAAGATCTGCGGCACCGAGGTGCGGCCGCCGGCGCGCCGCATCATCTCGTCGCGCCGGTTGGGTTCGTCGCCGATGTCGATCTCGGTGAAGTCGATGCCCTTGCGCTGCAACAGCGCGCGCGCCCGCGCACAATAGGGGCAGTACATCGTGCTGTAGATCTCGACCTGGGCCATGGCCGCTCCGCCGTGAGTTCGGGACTGGTTCGATTGGGCCACATATGGCCCGCCGAATTCAATTCGGCAAATCGGGTCGGCAAATCGGGTCGGCAAATCGGGCAATTCGGCAAACCCCCGATCAGCTGCCCGCGCGCAAGGCCCGCGCCACGGTCAGGACGCCGACGAAGGCCGCGCCCTCTCGCCGCAGCACCCGGGCGCACTCCTCGGCCGTTGCGCCGGTCGTCAGCACGTCGTCGATGATGACGAGCCGCTTGCCCCGCACGCTGCATCCCCGGCGCAGCGCGAAGGCGCCGCGCACGTTGCGCGCCCGCGCCAGGGCGCCGAGCCGGCCCTGCGACGGCGTGCGCCGGCGCCGCACCAGCCAATCGGGCGCGACCGGCGGACCGCCGGCGGCGCGGATCGCGTGCGCCAAGAGCGCCGCCTGGTTGTAGCGGCGCGCGAACAGACGCGTCCAATGCAGCGGCACCGGCAGGATCAAATCGGCGCCGTCGAGGATCTCGCCGCCGGCCCGGCGCATCCAGCGGCCGAGCGCCCCCGCCAGATGGGTCCGGTCGCCGTGCTTCAGCGACAGCACAAGAGGGCGGCTGTGCCTGTCATAGCGCAACACGGCGCGCGCCCGGTCCCAGCTCGGCGGCGCGCCGGCGCAGGCGGCGCACACCGCGGCCTCGCCCACCGGGTACGGAAACGGCAGCCCGCACACCGCGCACCACGGCGGCGCGAAAAAGCTCATCGCCGTCCAGCAGGGGGCGCACAGCGCGTCCGGCTGGTCGACGATCGCGCTGCACGCGAGACAGCGCGGCGGCAGAACGCCGTCGACGACGGCGCGCCCGGCCTGGCGAATAGCCCTGCGCAAGCGGGGCGGGAGGGTTGCCGAAAGCTGCATCGCCCCCCATCATCGAACACAGCCGGCGCGCGTCAATCCTCCCGTCGATTTCCGCGGCAATTTTCGCGGGCCCGGCCGACCAGCGAAGTCGCCTGACGATGCCGCCCTCCGATCCCGCCGCGACCACCCTCTTCGACCGCCGCGCCTGGCGCGCCCATCGCGACCGCGCGGCGCGCCTGTCGAGCAAGGTGGGCGCCGTCGATTTTCTGCACGCCGAGATTGCCGAGCGGTTGCTCGACCGGCTTGACTTGGTCAACCGCCAATTCGCCGTCGCGCTCGATCTCGGGGCGCGTGACGGCGGGCTGGCTCGTGCACTAGCCGAGCGCTCCGGCACCGTCCTTGTCGTCGCGGCCGAGCCGTCAACTGTATTTCTCGCTCGCGCGCCGGGCCCTCGGGTCGCCGCCGATCCCGAGCTGGCGCCGTTTCGTGACGCAACCTTCGATCTGGTCGCCAGCAATCTGGCGTTGCACTGGACCGCCGATCTGCCGGGCGCGCTGGTGCAGCTGCGCCGGGCGCTAAAGCCGGACGGGCTGCTGCTCGCCGCGATGTTTGGCGGTCAGACGCTGGTCGAGTTGCGCACCGTATTGTTCGACGCGGAATTGGCCGAGGAGGGGGGCGTCAGCCCGCGGGTGTCGCCGGCGATCGAACTGGTCGACGCGGCGGCGCTGTTGCAGCGCGCCGGCTTTGCCCTGCCGGTCGCCGACAGCGAGACGATCACCGTCACCTATCCGAGCATCCTCGCGCTGCTGCGCGATCTGCGCGGCATGGGCGAGACCAATGCGCTTACCGGCCGCCGCCGGAGCTTTTGGCGGCGGGCGACGCTGGCGCGCGCCGCGCTCCTCTATGCCGAGCGGTTCGGCGATGCCGAGGGGCGCATCCCGGCGACGTTCGAGATCCTGTTCCTGTGCGGCTGGGCGCCGCATCCGAGCCAGCCCAAGCCGCTGCCCCGCGGCAGCGCGACGGCGCGCCTCGCGGACGGGCTGAAGCCGAAAGGTTGAGAGCGGCTATCCCTTCGGCCCCTCCAGCAGCGTCGCGGCTGTGCGCTCGATGCGGCCGGCGATCTTCTTGCCGATCATGGCCAGCAGACCCGGCAAGCCCAATTCGACGCGGACAAACTCGTCATGGATGTCGATTCGGCCGGTGATCGTCTGCATCATCGCCGAGGCGCGAAAATCGAGCCGATAACCGTCCCAGCTGTACTCCATCGATTTGATGTAGGCGGCGATCTCGGTTCGGATCGTGTCGAGACCGCTATCGATGCGGCGTTTGGCCTCGTCGCGGCCAAGACGGTGCGAGATCGTGACGGTGACGGGTTCGCGCGCGCTCATCATGACAGGCAAACGCCGCGGTTGCCGATACGGCTCCGCATGGCTTTGATGCATCCCGATGCGATGCGGACGACCCTCTGTCGCCCGAGCATGACCTGCCGGGATAGGATCTTGTCATCCCCGGCAAATGAAGGGCGATGAGGGATTGATGGCCGAAATCAGGGTGCGCAGCGAGATCGCCGGTACGGTGTGGAAGATCGAGGTGAGGGTCGGCGACGAGGTTGCCGAGGACGATCCTCTGGTCGTTCTCGAATCGATGAAAATGGAGATCCCGCTGGTGGCGCCGCGCGCCGGAATCGTCACGCAGATCCTCGTCGCCGAGGGCGAGCCGATCGCCGAGGGCGACGTCGCCGTGATCCTCGGGTGAGCCCTTTTTACGGGCTGACCGCCTTGGCTCCGGCGCCGGCGACGACCCCGTCCTGCTGCGACGTGCCGCCGCTGGCCCCGATCGCGCCGATCAGCTTGCCGCCGGCGATGATCGGTACGCCGCCTTCAATCGGCATCGCGCCGTGCAGCGCCAGGATTGCGTTGCGGCCGCCGGCGAGCGCATCCTCGAACGCCTTGCTCGGACGGCGGAACAGCGCCGCCGAGCGCGCCTTTTCGATTGCGATCCGCCCCGAGGCGTATTGGGTATTGTCCATGCGCTCGAAATAAACCAGGTAGCCGCCTGGATCGACGATCGCGATCGCCATCGGGTTGGCGCCGATCTTGGCGACTTCGGCGATCGCCGCGGCGGCCGCCTTGCGGGAATTTTCGAGGCCGATCGGCACACCGTATTGCGGCGGCGCCGCCGGTACGGCGGCCTGAGCTGCGGGCGATTGGGCGGCCGGAGCCTGGGATGCGGGAGCCTGGGACGCGGGAGCCTGGGCTTGAGCCGGCGCGGCGACGATCGCGGCCGATGCGGCGATTGCGAATGCGATCCTGACGATCATGGCGCTTGCCCCATCGTGTATTGGTTGCCGCACAGTGCCGCAATTCGCCCGGCGCCGCAATTCGCCCGGCAAGCAGGCCGACCCGCTAGGATCTGACCTCGGCTGACGAGGACGATCCGCGCGCTCGCCGCGGTCGGCCGCGTGCGGGTTGCGATCCGCCGGCTGGCAAGCCGGGGTCGGGTTCGCCGGAACCGGGGCCGGGATCAGGCGCGGGCTGCCGCGACGCATCGAGCAGAAGCAGCCGCCGGCACGCCTCATAAACCGAAGCCGGCTCGAGCTGTCGAATACAGACCAGGCCGCGCCGGCAATCCTCGATCTTCGACAGATAGCAGGGCGAGCACACCACCGCGCGGGCGACGGCTATCGCGGCCGGCCCCACCGGCCCCCATTCGCGGACATCGACCGTCCCGGCATGGACGCCGACGGTCGGCACGCCGAGCCCCGCGGCGATGTGTTTGGGACCGCTGTCGTTGCCGAGGAACAGCGACATCCCGGCCAGCAACGCCGGCAACTCGGCCAGCGGCACTTTCCCGACCAGCGAGGTGACGCTGTCGCGATGACGCAGCCGATCCAGCAGCTCGGTCGCGACCGCTTCGTCGCCGGGGCCGCCGATTATCACGATCTGTGCTCCATGCGCGGCGACGAGCCGGTCGATGACCGCCGCGAAATAAGCGATCGGCCATTGTTTCATGTCGTTCCCGGCCGTCGGATGGACGCACACCAGCGGACCCGGAACGCGGCCGATTCGCGTCAGGCCCCCGAGCGTCAGGCCCGCGAGCGACAGGCCCGGCGAGCTGCCGGGGGGCCGCGGCGCGATGACCGCGCGGTCGGCCTCGCAGGCGGCGGCGATCGCGTCGACCAGATTGACGAGGTCGTCGCCATTATGCTGACGCTTGCGGGCATAGATCTGGTCGCCGGTCCATTCGAGCGAGAAATCGAGCCACGGGAACTGGTTGCGGAAATCGAACCCGGCCAGATAGCGCGCCCCGGTATGCTGCAAGACCGGCCTCGTCTCCAAATGCTTGCGCAGATCGACGGCCAAGTCGAATTGTTCGGGCGCCAGCAATTCGCGCAATTCCCGCCAGTCCTCTTCCGATCGCGCGAGTTCTCCCGACGCCGAGCGGGCGTGAAAGAAATCGAACGCGATCGTGCGCTCGACGCTGGGTTCCAGCTCCCATAACGAGCGCGACGCCCGCGAGGTCAGAACCGCGATGCGGGCGTCGGGGAAATGGTGCTGGAGCCGCCGAATGGCCGGGAACGCGATGATGCAATCGCCGATATGGTCGAGCTTGAGGACCAGGATCTTGCGGATCTGATCGCGCCGCAGATTGGGTCGGCCGGTCACGACCAGCTCGGTCGGCTCGTGATCGGGCGTAAAATCGTCATGGTTCTTGGAAAGGTGCGGATTGAAAAACGGATCGCCGGCGAGGAACACATCGCGCCATGCGGCATCGAACGAGGCGAAATTGTAATCGTCGGCAAGCGCCGCCCTGCTGACCGCCTCGTGGTGCACGAGCCGCGTGTGCGGGGTGTAGACGTTCGACAGCCCGCTGCGCCACGCGCGCAGGCAAAAATCGAGATCGTTGTTGATGATCGAATGCGATTCGTCGAACCCGCCTAGCGCGTCGAACGTGTCGCGACGGGTCATCAGGCACGCGCCGGTCACCGCGATGACGTTGCGCTGCGTCAGTGCGAGGCCGAAATATCCGGGGTCCTCAGCCGCGGCGTAGCGGAAGGCGTGCCGTCCCTGTCCCGGCGCGGCGAGAAACATCCCGGCATGCTGCACACGCCCGTCGGGGTAAAGGAGGCGCGGGCCGACGATTCCGATTTCCGGCCGCTGCGCCTCGGCGAGCAGCGTGCCCAGCCAATCGGGGTCGGTAATCTCGATGTCGTCGTTGAGGAACAGCAGGTACTGTCCCTTGGCCTGAATCGCCGCCAGATTGTTGAACCGGGACCAGTTGAACGGCTCTTTGGTCGAGATCACGCGATCGGCGTTGGCGCGCAGCCACGCCCGCCATTTGCGATCTTGCGCCGGCAGATTTTCGATGCAGATGATTTCATAGTCGCGGTAGGCGGTCAGCCGCCGCAGCGTGCCGATGCAGGTCTCGATCATGCCGCGCGCGGCGCAGGTCGGAATGACGATCGAGACCAGCCCCGGTCTTGTCAGCGTGCGGGTCACCCGATGCGTGCCGGCGACGAGCCCGGCCTCGATCTCGCCGGCGATGCCCCGCCGCACCAGCATCCGTTCGAGCGCCGCCCGCGATTGCCGGGAGCTGTCGATGGCGTCCGGCGCCCGCTCGCACAGCACCGCCGGCACATGCCGGATCGCCTTCGCCAATTCGGTGCAGCGCAGCACCAAATCGTATTCGCCGTGCCCCAGCAGCGGTTCGCCCGGCTCGGCGGCGGGGCCGAGAAGATCCGCGCGGGCGCACCACAGGCGTCCGACATAATTCGCCGAAAGGATCAACTCGGGCGACCATTGCGGCTTGAAATACGCCTCGACCGCGCCCGAGCCCGGGTTGAGGGAGCGCTCGTCGCTGTAGAGAAAATCGGCGTCGGCATGGAGCGCCGTGGCCATCGCCATTTCGAGGAAAGCGTCGCAGCCGAGTTGATCGCCCGGCGCCAGCACGCTCAGAAACATATCGGTTGCCGGCATGCCGAGACGCGACGCGAGACCGCCAGGCGTTGCCAGGGTGACGTCGCGCAGCACCTCGACGCGCTCGCGCAATTCCTCCATCTCGGCCACGAGCGAGGCGGCGGCGTTGCCGGCCGCTTGTTCCGGTACGATCAGCAGCCGCCAGCCCGGGTAGACCTGAGCCTGGAGCGAGGCGATCGTAACACGCGCCCGGCGCAGCGATTCCGGGTCCGCCTTTACCGGCAGCACGGACGCGAATATCGGGTGGCGGCCGCGGCGATCGAGAATGCGCAGGGCAAGATCGCTTTCGGCTTGTTCCATCCGCCGCCGCAGCGACCAGGGGCCAGGCGTCTCGGACAGTTCCTCGACCTCGATCCCAAACGCCGTGCTCGCCGTCTCGCCCGATTTGTCGCGCAAAACGACCGATAGCGTGTGACTGCCGGTCGGCAGGATGCGGTGCGGCAGGAGCGCGCTGTAGCCGCTCGCGAGCGCATCCTTCCAGTCGGGATAGGCGGCCCGGATGTCGAGCCGCCGCAACCCGTAATCGGCGAGCGCGACCGCCACGCCATCGATGGCTATTTCGATCGCGGCAACGCCGGCACGCGCCATCGCCCAGCCGCTGATTTCGAGATTGCCGCGAACCGGCGCCTCGATCGCGCCGTCGACCAGAAGCGGGCTGTCGACCTGCAGCTTGCGGTCCTCGTCGGCGGTGATTCCCGAATTGCGAGAATCCCGTGCAACGCGGGCAGCGAGCGATACCTGTTCGTCGCCGATTTGTCCGTCTTCGAGGCACACCCGCACCGTGACCAGGTGTTGTCCGGCGATCGGCCGCGGGAGCCGCGCATCCAAGGCGAAGCCCGGCTCACGGACATGGGCGAGCGTCGGGAACCGATTGCCGATATCCGGGCGCGGGAGACCGAGTTCGGCCCGGCCGATTTCGTCGTCGTCGAGGAGCACGACGATGGATTCCGATGGCGCCCCGCCGAGGATCCAGCCTCGCACGACAAGCCGTCCGGAAATTGACAGTGCGGCCTCGTCCAGGTGAATCTGGAACGCCGTCGCCGCAATCGCCGGCCGGGCCGACAGCCGAGGGATCTGCACCGGGGCGGCGGCTTCCCCGTTTACGCCGGCGCGCGCCGTCGCCCTGATGAGGAGTGTCTTGCGGCCGAAACCGTAGCCATTTGCAGCGGTGGCCAGCGTGAACCCGGAGAAACGGGCATTCGGATAGTCCGGTTGGGCCTGCTCGATATCGGCACGGACCCGGCCGAACTCAGCCTCGCCAATGCGTGCATCGTCGATAAAGGCTGCGACCGATTCGATCTGGACCAGGCAGACGACCCAGCCCTCGACCCGCAATATGCCGTTCCGATCGACAGCGGCGCTGTCGATGTGGATCTGCATCGCCGGTTTGCGGGCGTCGGGCGCCGCAATCGCGGACGGGACGAGCGGATCGACCACCCGAACATTAAATCCCGGCGGCAATTCCTGGGGCGGAATCTCGACGCGCAGCTTGTGCTGGCCGGTTTCGCCATCGGCGGTCCGCACGCTCAGCAGCGGCTCGATCGCGCCGCTGTCAAGCCGTGGCAGGTCGAAGGCGAGAACGAAACCGCACCGACCGGTCCCGTCGCGATCAGGGTAGAGGCGGGCGACATCGGGTCGCGCCAGGCCGTAGGCAGCCTTGGCCACGATTTCGCCATCGAGCGTGGCGGTGATCTCGTCGATTGAGGCCGCCGCCAGCGCCCAGCCGCTGACTGAAATGCGGGACGACCCTTGCGGCCCGCCGACCGCGCCGAGCGATTCGATCGCGACCAGGATCGGCGATCGGCTGGCGGAATTCGGCGCCGCCGCCGGTGTTGCGACGGCCCGGCCGCCCGCCGCCTTGTCGCGCCGTGTCAGGAAGCCGCGCGCTTCACCGATGCGGAGGTAGTGAATGAGCGGATTGGTCGGCTGCTCGCCTTTGGCGCGGCATTGTTCGAGGTAGAATGCGCCGTCGAAATCGGGGTGCGGGTTGCGGCCCTCCCGCGCTCCTTCCTCCAGATAATGGACCAGTGGATCGAGATTGCGTTCGGCGACATCAGGGTAGGTGGCCAGATAGTATTCGGCGTCGAACAGCCCCGATTTTCTTATCGTTTCATAGTCGCTGAACAGCGCATCCATATTTTTTCCTGTGCGGTCGCTCGCGCAACGCGAGACGCCCCGGAGCGGCCGTGATCGATTGTGCGGGGCGTTGCGAGTATTGGGCCTGTGTACCCTTGAGCGCCCCGCGTTTCAAGCGAACGCGCCGCCGCCGGCGAGCATCACGCCGAGCCGCCGCTCGCGCCGTCGGGCTTGCCGGCGACCCAGGTGCCGAGTACGCGCACGGCGGACGGTTCGAGCGCGACGATGTCGGCGCGATAGCCCGGCGCGAGACGCCCGAGCCGGTCCGCCAGCCCGAGAAACGCGGCCGGCGCCGCGGCGGCGAGGCGCAGCGCCGCGGGCAGGGTCAGGCCCAATAGGCTGACGGCATTGCGCACCGCGCTCGCCATGTCGAGGGCCGAGCCGGCAAGCGTGCCGTCGGCCGTCGCGCAGCGCCCGTCGCGCAGCTGGATGTCCCGGCCGGCGAGCCTGAAGCCATCGCCTGTGCCCCCGACCGGCGGCATTGCATCGGTCACCAGCATCGCGTGGCCCGCCCCGCGCAGCGCCAGGCGCAGCATCGCCGGCGCGACATGCTCGCCGTCGACGATCAGCCCGTAAAACGCGCGCGGCTCCTCGATCGCCGCCGCGATCGGCCCGGGTTCGCGGCTCGCCATCGGCCGCATCGCGTTGAACAGGTGGGTAAAGCCGGTCAGCCCGTCGGCGATCGCCGCTCGCGTCTCGGCATAACTCGCCATCGAATGACCGAGCGCGACGCGTACTCCGGCCCGCGCAAGCGCCGCGATAAAACCCGGCGGCACGCATTCGGGCGCCAAGGTCACCAGCGTGACCCCGCCGCGCCGTCCTGCAATCACGTCGAGATCCGCCGCCGCGGGGGCGCGCAACACCCTGGGGTCGTGCACCCCGGCGCGCTCGCGCGACAGAAACGGCCCCTCGAAATGGATGCCGAGGATCTCGGGAGAACATCCGGCCGCGGCGGTGACGGCGGCGCTCGCCACGCGCATCTTGTCCGGGCTGTCGCTGATCAGGGTCGGCAGCAAAGCGGTCGTCCCGAAACGCCGGTGCGCGGCGGCGATCGCGGCGATGCCCTGCGCGGTCGGCGCGTCGTTGAACAGCACATCGCCGCCGCCATTGACCTGCACGTCGATAAAGCCCGGCGCGAGCCACGCCCCCTCCGGCAGGTCGTGCACCGGCATTGTCGCGGGCAGTTCGCGTCGCGCCACCAGCCCGACAATGGCGCTCCCCCTGACGATCACCGCCGCGCCGCGATGGAGGGCCGTCCCATCGAAAACGGTGTCGGCGGCGATCGCATGGGTTCGCTCGGGGTTCATCGGGTCCGCGTGATTTTTTGCAAATGGCGGGGCCGGTCCGGATCGATGCCGCGGCGCTCGGCCAGCCTCGGCAGCATCGCATAGAAGCACTGGATCAGGCATATCGCGTCGGTCGCGGGATGGTCCGAGGGCAGCACCGGCAGCGCGCCGTCAGGTGTCGCGCCATTTGGGTCCGCGCTGAACAGCGCCGCGCCCTTGCCGCGAAGGTCCGCCATCAACCCGCGCAATCCCTCGGCCGCCGCGTCGGTTGGCAGCAGAACGAGGATCGGGTAACGGGTCGAGACCAAGGCCACCGGCCCATGCAGGAATTCGGCGCCGCTGAACGCCTCGGCATGCAAATTCGTCACCTCCTTGAGCTTTAGCGCCGCCTCGCGGGCGATCGCCAGGGTCGGGCCGCGGCCGATCGTTATAAGGCTCGGCGCCCCGGCGAAATTGTCGAGCGCCGCGCTCCAGTCGAGTTCGGCGGCGGTGGCGAGCCGCTGCGGTAGACGATCGAGCGCGGCCGGCAGAAGATCGTCCGGCGCCCACATCGCGACGAGGCGCAACAGCGCGGCGAGGCTGGCGACAAAGCTCTTGGTCGCCGCGACGCTCTGTTCCGGCCCGGCGCCGATCGGCAGCACGATGTCGCAAACGGCGGCGAGCGGGCTGTCGGTCGCGTTGACGAGCGCCGCGGTCAACGCCCCGGCCTCCCTCGCCATCGCCGCGCTCTCGACCAGATCGTCGCTGCGCCCCGATTGCGACACCGCCAGAAACAGCTGGTCCTTCAGGCGAAGTCGCCGGTGGTAGACGCTGGCGATGTTCGGAGCCGCGGCCGCGACCGGGATGCCGAGATAGAGCTCGATCAGATGCTTGGCGAAGGTCGCCGCATGCGCCGAGCTGCCGCGGGCGCAGGTCATGACGAGTCGCGGCGGCCGGCGTTGGAGGCGAGCCGCCAGCGCCGCGAGCGGAGCGGCAAGCTGTTGCGACTGGCGGCTGATGGCGCCAGGCGCCTCGCGCAGCTCCTCGGAGAGGGTCTTCGCTGGCATTGCGGCCTGATCTGGTCCGGGCACCATTCGCTCCCAATCGGTCTATCTCGTTCAACGCCGAGAACCGGCAATGGGTCGCGGGCGTTTATGCATCAGGTCGTATTGATGCAAACCGAACACCCCAGCCCGCGCTATTCCACGATCGATTTGTGGACCCCGGCGGAAATCCTCGACGCGATGATGGAGGGGCAACTCGCCGCCGTCGCCGCGGTGCATGCCGTGCGGCCCGCCCTCGAACAGGCCGCGCTGGCGATCGAAGCGCGGCTGCGCGCCGGCGGGCGCCTCGTCTATGCCGGCGCCGGCACGTCGGGACGGCTCGCGGTGCAGGACGGCGCCGAATTGATGCCAACCTTCAGCTGGCCGGCGGAGCGGCTCGTCCTGTTGATGGCGGGCGGGCGCGAGGCGCTGCTGCGCGCCGTCGAGGGGGCCGAGGACGAGGACGAGGCCGCCGCCGCGCGGGTGCGCGAACACGCCATCGGCGACAACGACGCGCTGATCGCGGTCGCGGCGAGCGGCACGACCCCGTTCACGGTCGCCTGCCTGCGCGAGGCGGCGGCGCGCGGCGCGCTGACGATCGGCATCGCCAACAACCCGAATACTCCGGTCCTCGACCTGTCCGAGCATCCGATCTGGCTCGATACTGGCGCCGAGCCGATCGCCGGCTCGACCCGGATGAAGGCCGGCACCGCGCAACGCGTCGCGCTGACCGTGCTGTCGTCCTTGATCATGATCCGGCTCGGCCACGTCTATGGGGGCCTGATGGTCGATGTCCAGGCATCGAACACCAAGCTGGTGCGGCGCAGCGAGACGATCCTCGCGCAATTGACCGGGCGCGACCGCGACAAGGTGCGCGAGGCGCTGCGCCAGGCGCAGGGCAGCGTCAAGCTGGCGCTGCTGCTGCTCGAAGGCGGCGCTCTCGACGAGGCGACAGCGGCGCTCGCTCAGAGCAGCGGCGACCTGCGCGCCGCCAAGAATCTGATCGAGGAACGCCGCGCGGGGCGCAAAAAGCGCGCCTGACGCCCCGCTAAATTATCGCGTCAGGGCGCCGGGTAGTGCGTCGTCAGCTTCTGGCCGCCCGCCTCGACCGGGTCCGCGTCGATCAGGATGAAGGCGAAGACGCACGGCACCGAGCCGTTATTGACCCAGGCATGCATCGTGCCGCGCTGGACGACGATGTCGCCCGCTTTGACCTTCACGGTCTTGCCGTCGTCGAGTTCGAGATCGCATTCGCCCGACAGCAGAATCGCGTAGTCGACCGTCTCGGTGCGGTGCATGAATTTGGGCGCGCCCGGCGCGAACTCGGTGATGCGCACGACGCTGCCCTGGCCGCTGCCGACATAATTGTGGCGCACGACAAAGCCCTTGCGCTGCGCCGCGGTGGCTGCTCCTTCCGAATTGTCGACCGGCATCGTGTCGGTCGACCAGATCTCGCAGCGCGAGATATAGGGCCGCGCGCTGGCCGAGACCCCGGTCATCCGCTCATCGCTCGCGACGATGGCCCGGCCCTGCGAATCATGCCCGGTGACGACCCTGCGTATTTCGAGCGTCATCTTCTCTCTCCCGATAAGACGGTTTCTCGCCGGCCCGATTAAAGCCGAACCCAACCGGGTTGGGCAGCCGGTTCCGCCATGTCGGAGAGAGTCGTTGCCCGATGCTTCAGTGAACATATATTTTCAGTTGGTGGCGAGCGCGGCGTTCAAGCGGTGGCTGGAACGCCAGGGGCCACCTCCGAACCGGCGAAAGCGGTTTCGCGCAGGTTGAACGGCCCTTCTATACCCGTCATGGCCGGGCTTGTCCCGGCCATCCACGTCTCAGATCGGGGCGCCGTCGTGGATGACCGGGACAAGCCCGGTCATGACAATGAGAGCGTGATCAGCTCGAATGAGGACGCAATGCGTGCCTATCCCGCGACCCTGACGCCCGATCCCGACGGGGGTTTTACCGTCACCTTCCGCGACGTGCCCGAGGCCATCACCGAAGGCGACAGCCGCGAGGAGGCGCTCTTGCGCGCCGAAGAAGCGCTCGAATCGGCGCTGGCGTTGTACGTGGCGACAAAGGAAAAGCTGCCGGCGCCATCGGAGGCACAGCCCGGCGAGGCGATAGTGCCGCTCTCGGCGCTTGGAATGGCGGAAACCGCCCTCTACGAGGCGATGCGCGAGCAGGGCGCCGGCCGGGCCGAACTGGCGCGCCGGCTGCGCTGGCACCTGCCGCAAATCACCCGCGTCCTCGATCTGCGCCACGCCTCGAAGATGGAGCAGGTCGAGGCGGCCCTCGCCGCGCTCGGGCTGCGCCTCATCGTGGATGTGGCCAAGGCAGCGTGACGAGGCGACAAGTGTAAGGCGGAAGAGCGAAGCGTATTCCGCCGATACCGGCCCATCGCGAAAGCAAGTCGGCGGATTGCGCTTCGCTTATCCGCCCTACTTTGCTTGACCGATACCCGTCCTAGAAGCGCTGTATCGCTTCGACTGGGAAGGAGCCGTGTTCCGGTTTCCCGTTTTTCTCAGGGAACCACGTGCACCAGACCTCAGGCTTACCGTTACCGTCCGGGCCTGCTGCGATCACGGTCATTTTAGGGCCACCGGATCTTAGCTGTACCACGTCGCCAACTTGGAAAGTGTTTGCCATCTCTGAAACCTCCGTATAATCCTGGCTCACGAACACCCGCTCGTCGACCCGCAGGTGTCGCATTTCAGGCAGGTGCCGTTGCGCAGGAGGGTGAAGTTGCCGCATTCGCCGCAGCTGTCGCCTTCGTAGCCTTTCATGCGGGCCTCGCGGATCTGCTCTACACGCGACTCCGGACGGGTGTCGGACGCGGGAGCAGCCTCGATCGTCTCGGCGGCGAAGGCGAGGGCGCCGGCGAAGAGGGGCATGTCGTCGCCTGGTATGCCGCGGGCGTCGGTCCGGGCGCCCCCCTCGCCGCGAGTACCGTCGCCTCTGGCCGGGGCGGGGCGCTTGCTGCCGCCTTGCAGCACGGTCAGCTTGTTGCGCACATAGCCTTGCGAGGCGACGCGCTGCATCATCGCCGCGACATCGGCGCCGGCGTCGGAGGCAGGCTCGCGCAAATTGGATTCGGCCGCCCCCTTGCCGATCGTGTCGGGCATCAGATCGGCGGGCTCGACATGGGCGAGGTCGCCGCGCGCGAGATAGGAGATCGCCAGCTCGCGGAAGATGTAGTCGAGGATCGAGGTCGCCATCTTGATCGTCTCGTTGCCCTCGACGATCCCCGACGGCTCGAAGCGGGTGAACGTAAACGCCTCGACGTATTCGTCGAGCGGCACCCCGTATTGCAGCCCCAACGAGATCGCGATCGCGAAATTGTTCATCAGCGAGCGGAAGGCGGAGCCTTCCTTGTGCATGTCGATAAAGACCTCGGCCAGGCGGCCGTCATCGTATTCGCCGGTGCGCAGATAGACCTTGTGGCCGCCGACGATCGCCTTTTGGGTATAGCCCTTGCGCCGGTTTGCGAGGCGCGTGCGCTCGGCCCGGTGGACTTCCTTGATCACGACCCGCTCGATGATCCGCTCGACGATGCGCTCGGCGACCAGCGGGGTGCGCTGCGCCGGGGTCAGCGCATAGAGGTCGGCGGCCTGATCCTCGGCCTCGTCATCGTCGCCGAACAGGGTCGAGGCCAACGGCTGCGACAGCTTGGAGCCGTCGCGGTAGAGCGCGGTCGCCTTGAGGCCGAGCCGCCACGACAGCGCGTAGGCTTCCTTGCAATCCTCGACTGTCGCCGCGTTCGGCATGTTGATCGTCTTCGAGATCGCGCCGGTGATGAAAGGCTGCGCCGCCGCCATCATGCGGATGTGGCCCTCGACCGAAATCGAGCGCGTGCCGTTGCGGCCGCACGGGTTGGCGCAGTCGAACACCGCGAGGTGCTCGGGCTTCAAATGGGGCGCGCCTTCGAGGGTCATCGCGCCGCAGCAATAATTGTTGGCGGCGTCGATCTCGGCCCGCGAGAAGCCGAGCGCGGCGAGCAGGTCGAAGCCCGGATCGGAGAAGGAAGCGGCGGCGATGCCGAGCCGCTCGGTCAGGAACGCCTCGCCGAAGGTCCATTTGTTGAAGGCGAATTTGATGTCGAACGCCGCCGCGAGGGCGGCTTCGAGCGCGGCGAGCGCGGAGTCGTCGAAGCCCTTCGCCGCCAGGGTCTCGTGGTTGATCGCGGGCGCGCCGTCGAGAGTGCCGTGGCCGGTGGCATAGCGCTCGATGTCGGCGATCTCGGAATCGCCGTAGCCCAGCGTGCGCAGCGCCTGCGGCGCGAGGCGGTTGATGATCTTGAAATAGCCGCCGCCGGCCAGCTTCTTGAACTTGACCAGCGCGAAATCGGGTTCGATCCCGGTCGTGTCGCAATCCATGACGAGGCCGATCGTGCCGGTCGGCGCGATCACGGTCGCCTGGGCGTTGCGGAAGCCGTGCTTGTCGCCGAGCGCCAGCGCCGCATCCCAGGCGGCGCGCGCCGAGGCGACGAGCGGCCGGTCGGGGCAGTTCGCCGCGTCGAGCGGCACCGGCGCGATCGCCAGCGCTTCGTAGCCCTCGCTGTACCCGTGCGCGGCGCGGTGATGGTTGCGGACGACGCGCAGCATCGCCTCGCGGTTCTTGTCGAAGCCGGCGAAGGCGCCGAGTTCCGCCGCCATCTCGGCCGAGGTCGCATAGCTCGCCCCGGTCAGGAGGGCGGTGATCGAGGCGGCGATCGCACGGCCGGCGGCGCTGTCATAGGCGATGCCCATCGCCATCAAGAGGCCGCCGAGATTGGCGTAGCCGAGGCCGAGCGTGCGGTAGGCGTAGCTGAGCCGGGCGATCTCGCGCGACGGAAACTGCGCCATCATGACCGAGATCTCGAGCACCAATGTCCACAGCCGCACCGCGTGCTGAAAGTCGCCGACCGCGAAATCGCCGTCCTCCTGGCGAAAGGACAGCAGGTTCAGCGAGGCGAGATTGCACGCCGTGTCGTCGAGGAACATGTACTCCGAGCACGGGTTGGAGGCGTTGATGCGGCCGCTTTGCGGGCAGGTGTGCCAGTCGTTGATCGTCGTATCGAACTGGAGGCCGGGATCGGCCGAGGCCCAGGCGGCGTGCGCGATGCGGTCCCACAAGGCGCGCGCGGGCAAGGTCTTCGACACCTTGCCGTCGGTGCGGCGAATGAGATGCCAATCGGCGCCCTTCTCGACGCGTTCGAGGAAATCGTTGGCGACGCGCACCGAGTTGTTCGAGTTCTGCCCGGCGACGGTCAGATAGGCTTCGGAATCCCAATCGAGGTCGTAGGTGCGGAAATCGATCTGGGCGTAACCCTGGCGGGCGAACTGGATGACCCGCTGGACGTAGTTTTCCGGGATCATCGCCCGCCGCGCGGCGCGGATCTCGCGCTTCAGATCGGGGTTTTGCGCCGGGTCGAACGGGTCGCCGCCGTCCTCCAACACCTCGCGGCAGGATTCCATGATCAAATTGAGGTGCCGGGCCGCGAGCTTGGAGCCGGCGACCAGCGCGGCGACCTTCTGCTCCTCGATGACCTTCCAGTCGATGTAGTTCTCGATGTCGGGGTGGTCGGCGTCGACGATCACCATTTTCGCGGCGCGTCGTGTGGTGCCGCCCGATTTTATCGCTCCGGCGGCGCGGTCGCCGATCTTGAGGAAACTCATCAGCCCCGACGAGCGCCCGCCGCCCGACAGCCGCTCGCCGTCGCCGCGCAGTTTCGAGAAATTGGAGCCGGTGCCCGAGCCGTATTTGAACAGCCGGGCTTCCCGCACCCACAAATCCATGATGCCGCCCTCGTTGACGAGGTCGTCGGCGACCGACTGGATAAAGCAGGCGTGCGGCTGCGGGTGTTCGTAGGCGCTGTCCGAGGCGCGCACCTTGCCGGTGCGGTGGTCGACGTAATAATGGCCCTGCGCCGGCCCGTCGATGCCGTAGGCCCAATAGAGCCCGGTGTTGAACCATTGCGGCGAATTCGGCGCCCCCATCTGGCGCGCCAGCATCAAACGCAATTCGTCGTAGAACGCGCGGGCATCGTCCTCGCCGTCGAAATACCCCCCCTTCCAGCCCCAATAGGTCCAGGTGCCGGCGAGCCGGTCGAAGCACTGCTTGGCGCTGGTCTCGCCGCCGCTGCGCTCGGGTTTCGGCAGCGCCGCGAGCGCCGTCGCGTCGGCGGCTCGCCGCCACAGCCAGGCCGGGACTCCCTCTTCCTCGACCGCCGCGAGCCGGGCCGGCACCCCGGCCTTGCGCAGATATTTCTGGGCGAGGATGTCGCAGGCCACCTGGCTCCACTCGGAGGGCACCTCGATCCCCTCGGCGGCGAACACGACCGAGCCGTCGGGGTTGCGGATTTCACTGGTCGCGCTGCGGAAGCCGACGGCCTCGTAGGGGTCCCGGCCTTCCGTGGTAAAACGACGCGCGATATGCATGATACTCCCCCGATGATCGCGCGCCGTCGGATGACTAGATGTAGCGCGCCGGTTCTTCTTCCGGCCTAGAAGCTAGGCTATATGGGGTGAGGTCGTCAACCGACACACAATATATAGACAATCTGTGTGGCCTCTTTACCGCAGCCCTGAAGCGGTGCGATAAGTTCGCCGCGCAAGGATAGGGATGGCATGGGCGCGACCTTCGGAACCTGGTTGCTGACCTGGCTGCGCGGCGATCTCGTCGGCAGCGACGCCTACGGCAACAGCTACTACCGGCTGAAGGGCGATAAGCCGGCGCGGCTTGGCGGCGGCCGGTTCAGCCGCGAGCGGCGCTGGGTCATCTATAAGGGCGTGCCGGAAGGCTCGAAAGTGCCGTCGGAATGGCATGCCTGGCTGCACCATATGGTCAACGAGGTGCCGCAGCCCCGTCGCCGCCACGCCTGGGAGAGGGAGCATCAGCCGAACATGACCGGGACCGCCCAGGCATACCATCCGCAGGGCTCGGTGCTGCGCGGCGGGCGCCGCGTCGCGGCGACCGGCGATTACGAGCCATGGACGCCGGAATAGCGAGCGGCAACCGCCGATGAGGGGCAATGTCATCGAGACCGTGATGGGCACGGTGGTGCTCGTCGTCGCCGCGCTGTTTCTGGTCTTCGCCTACAAGTCGAGCCAGCTGCGGTCGGTGTCGGGCGGCTATGAGGTGATCGCCGAGTTTGCCCGGGTCGATGGCATCCACGCCGGCAGCGACGTGCGGATCAGCGGCATCAAGATCGGCTCGGTGGTCGGCGAGGCGCTCGACCCGAAGAGTTTCCTCGCGACGTTGCGGATGAGCATCGATCCGGCGGTCCAGCTGCCGGACGACACCGTGGCGCAGGTCACCTCGGCCGGCCTCCTCGGCGACAAATACATGTCGCTGGTGCCCGGCGGGTCGGACAAATTGATCCCACCCGGCGGCAAGATCAAATACACGCAGTCTTCGGTCAGCCTGGAAAACATGATCGGCCAGATGATTTTTTCGTCGCCCGGGAAAGCGCCGGGCGCGGGCGATACTCCGCCTTCGACTCAGCCCGCTGCCAAATGAGCGCGCTCGTCCTCAGAGCTTGTGAATCAATCCAGCGAACGGCAAAAGACCGGCTGCAACACGATCCCGCGTCCTTCGAGACGGCGCTTCGCGCCTCCTCAGATGAGGGTATGTGTTTGATCGCATTAAGAAAGAGCCTCATCCTGAAGAGCCCGCGACGCGGGCGTCTCGAAGGACGCACCTCGCTGATCCAGCGAACGCCAATTCATTCACACACTCTCAGGAGTCATCCCGGCGAAAGCGGGGATCCATGTCAACCGTGGATACCGGCTTTCGCCGGTATGACAAGAATAGAAACCGCGGTAAGGGGTGTTTCGCGACGAGGGATTTCCTGATGGCGGATGCGGAATCCGACGAATTTCCGGTCTGGCGCACGCCGGAAGGCGAGCCGGTCTCGTGCGTCGAAAAGATCAAGGTGTTGAACGAAAACCTCGCCGAATTGCGGGCGCTGGCGCAGGACGCGCTCGAGGATGCGGTGCTGATGGGCTGCGACGAGCGCCAGGTGCGCGCGGTGCTCGCCGACATCCTCGCCGCCCTCGTCAACCCCTACGGGCAATGATTCGAGCGCTCGCGGCCCTGGCGCCTGCCATGCTCGCGTCCGTCATGTTGCTGCCCGGCGCAACCGCCGCCGCCGTGATGACCGCCGAGCCGACCGTCGTCATCCAGGGCCTCGACAAGATCACCGCGCGGGTGTCGCGGTTCGATTCGCCGGTCGGGCAGACCGTGACGTTCCGCAACCTGTCGATCCTGGTGCGGCACTGCGCCAAGAGCGCGCCCGAGGAGCGGCGCGAGAATGCCGCCTTTGTCGAGATCGACGAGAACCGGCCGGGCGAGGCAAAGGAGCGTCTGTTCAGCGGCTGGATGTTCTCGTCGAGCCCGGCGCTGTCGGCGCTCGAGCATCCGGTCTACGACGTCAACCTGCTCGAATGCAAAGGCGGGAGCGGTTCGCCAACGCCCGCCGCGGCGGCGACTCCGGCTGCTCCCAGCCAAGCGGGCAAACCGTCGGGCAAGACCCGGGGGAAATCCGCGCGGTAGCGCAGCGCCTCGGCCAACATCCGGTGATAGCGCGCGCGCGACACCTCGATGCCGCCGAACTGCGCCAGGTGCGGCGTCAGGAACTGGGTATCGAGCAGGCGATAGCCGCCAAGCCGCAGCCGCACAACCAGATGGACGAGCGCGATCTTGCTGGCGTCGGTCACCCGGCTGAACATGCTCTCGCCGAAAAACGCGGCGCCGAGCGAGACGCCGTAGAGGCCGCCGACCAATTCCCCCTCGTGCCAGCACTCGACGCTGTGCGCGGCGCCTTGCGCAAAGAGGCCGCCGTAGAGTCGCACGATCTCGTCGTTGATCCAGGTCGTCGGGCGCATCTCGCTGGCTTCGGCGCAGCCGCGCATGACCGCCGCGAAGGCGCTGTCGCAGCGCACCTCGATGTCCCCGCGGCGCAGCACCCGCTTCAGCCGGCGCGGCACGTGGAAGGCATCGAGCGGCAGGATGCCGCGGCGCTTCGGATCGACCCAGAACAGTTCCGGGTCGGCGGCCGATTCGGCCATCGGAAAGATGCCGGCGGCGTAGGCTTGCAACAGGATCGCGGGCGTCAGCCGGATCACGGCGCCGGCTTGAGGAAGCGTTCGAGCCAGTGGATGTCGTATTCGCCGCGACGGAATTCCGGTTCGTCGACAATGCGCTGATGCAGCGGGATCGTCGTCTCGATGCCGCCGATCACGTATTCGGCGAGCGCGCGGCGCAGCCGCATCACGCATTCCTCGCGTGTCGCGCCGTGTACGATCAGCTTGGCGACCAGACTGTCGTAGTAGGGCGGGACCTCATAGCCCTGGTAGAGCGCGCTGTCGACGCGCACGCCCGGCCCGCCCGGCGCGTGATACTCGGTGACCCGCCCCGGCGAGGGACGGAAATCCTCCGGGCTCTCGGCGTTGATGCGGCATTCGATCGCGTGGCCGCGCGGCGCGATGTCGGACTGGCGATGGCGCAGCGGGAGGCCGGCGGCGACGCGCAGCTGCTCCTGCACGATATCGACGCCGCTGATCATCTCGCTGACCGGATGCTCGACCTGAAGCCGCGTGTTCATCTCGATAAAATAAAACGCGTCGTCCTGATAAAGAAACTCCATCGTGCCGGCGCTCTTGTAGCCGAGCTCCTGGAGCGCCCCGACGGCGAGAGCGAGAAGCCGCTCGCGCGGCCCCGGCTCCAGTCCGGGCAAGTCGAAGGCGGGGGAGGGGGCTTCCTCCAACAGCTTCTGATGCGAGCGCTGCAGCGAGCAGTCGCGCTCGCCGAGATGGATGATGCCGCCCTGGCCGTCGCCGAGCACCTGCACCTCGATATGCCGCGGCCGGTCGAGGTAGCGTTCGAGATAGACCGAATCGTCTCCAAAGCCGGCTTTCGCCTCGGCTTGCGCGAGCGGCAGCAATTGGGCGAGCGCGGCGGCGTCGTGCGCCAGCTTCATCCCGCGCCCGCCACCCCCGGCCGACGCCTTCAGCAGCACCGGATAGCCGATCGCGCGCGCCGCCCGCTCCGCCTCGGCGATGTTGCGCACTGCGTCGGCTGAGCCCGGCACGACCGGGATGCCGAGCCGGGTTGCCTCCGCCTTGGCGCGCACCTTGTCGCCCATCAGCCTTATATGCTCGGGCGAGGGGCCGATAAAGGTAAAGCCGGTCTCCTCGACCGCGGCGGCGAAATCGGCGTTCTCGGCGAGAAAGCCGAGCCCGGGATGGATCGCGTCGGCGCCGGTGATCGTCGCCGCGCTGAGGATCGCCACGACGTTGAGATAACTCGCTCGAGCCGGTGGCGGGCCGATGCAGACCGTCTCGTCGGCGAGCCGGACATGCATCGCCTGCGCGTCGGCGGTCGAATGCACCGCGACGGTCTTGATGCCCATCTCGTGGCAGGCGCGATGAATGCGCAACGCGATTTCGCCGCGATTGGCGATCAGCACCTTCTCGAACATCGCGCCGATCGTCGCCCGCTCACTCGATCAGCATCAACGGCGCGCCATATTCGACCGCGTCGGCATCCTCGACAAATATCCCGGTCAGGCGGCCGGCGCGCGGTGCGCTGATCTGGTTCATCACCTTCATCGCCTCGATGATCAGCAGCGTCTGGCCCTTGCTGACCGTGTCGCCGACCCGCACGAACGGCGCCGCGCCGGGCTGTGCCGACAGATAGGCAACCCCAACGATCGGCGAGGTCAGTGTGCCGGGATGATCGGACGCGGCTTTCGCCGGCGTCTCGGGCGGAGCGTTCGGTTCGGCGGGCGCGGCGGGCGCGTGCCCGTTCGCGTAACCGTTGGCCGGGGGGCCGTTGACCGCTGGCGCCGAGCGGCCGACGGGTTCGCGCGCCACCCGGATGCGGTGGTCGCCGATCGCGTATTCAATCTCGGTCAGGCCGGTTTCGGCGAGCAGCCCGGCCAGCGCGCGGATCACCTCGGCATCCGGCGCGAGGGGCGGTCGTCGACCTCCGACCTTCACCGGATTGCCTCCGCCGCTTCGGCCTCGATGACGCTGGCGAGCGCCTCCAGGGCCAGCTCATAGCCATGCGGGCCGAGGCCGCAAATCACGCCGCGCGCGGCGAAGCTGACATAGGAATGGTGGCGGAACGTCTCGCGCCGAAAGATATTCGACAGATGGACCTCGATGACCGGAAGGTCGGCGGCGTTCAATGCGTCGAGGATCGCGATCGACGTATGGGTCAGCGCGCCGGCGTTAAGGATGATGCCATCGGCCGCCTCGCGGGCCTCGTGGATCCAATCGACGAGATGGCCTTCATGGTTGCTCTGGCGGAACTCGATCGTCAGGTCGAGCGCGTTCGCGCGCGCGAGACAGCGCTCCTCGACATCCGCCAGCGTGTCGTAACCATAAGTGGCGGGCTCGCGCACCCCAAGCAAATTCAGATTGGGGCCGTTCAGGATAAAGATTGTTGGCAACAGACACTCCGTGTCGCTGCTCGCCTTATAGCACGCCGGCCGGCCACGGCAAGGACAGGCGTTGACCGGTAGTGTTACCCAATTGAGCGCCGCACGTTAGGGCGCATCCGTGAACTTGAAATAAAGACACGAATTCGCCGATCCTGCCAACGGGCTTTGCCGATCCCCGGTGAATGCCCGGAATTTGGGCCCACGCCGCCGGATCTGCTCAGCCGACACCAGATGATCGCGGGCGAATCGCGCCTCCCAAAGCCGCGGATCGCGCTCGGCGCTGAATTTCTGCGAGCGTCAAATCACCGTCATAAACGCTCGATAAAATTGGCGGCCGTTCATTCATGGAAAATCGCATGCCGCATAAAAATCCGACGCTCGGCGACATTATTGCCCGGCGGGTTGGCCGGCGCGACCTGCTGACCGGGTTGCTCGCGACCTCCGCGGTGGCGGCGATCGCCCCGAGCGCGTTCGGCGCATCCGCAAAGGGCTCGCCAGAAGGCTCGCGCTTCAGCTTCGAGGAGATCGCCCACGGCGTCGATGAGACGCACCACGTCGCCCAAGGCTATCGTTCCGATATCCTGCTCCGCTGGGGCGATCCGATCGTCGCCGGCGCGCCCGAGTTCGATCCCGCCGCGCAGAGCGCCGCCGCCCAAGCCAGGCAGTTCGGCTACAACAATGATTACGTCGGCTACGCGCCGATCGACGCGACGCGCGGCCTGCTGTGCGTCAATCACGAATACACCGCGCCCGAAATCATGTTTCCGGGAGTGAAGCAGCGGCAGCGCGCCAAGGAGACCAACTTCGCCGCGATGACCAAAGAACTGGCCGAGATCGAGATGGCGGCGCATGGCTGCTCGGTGGTCGAAATTGAAAAGGGCGCCGACGGTCGCTGGTCGTGGGTGCGCGACAGCCGATACAATCGGCGCATCACCGCGCTTGCGACCGAGATCAGGGTCGGCGGGCCGGCGGCCGGCCATCCGCGTCTGCGAACTTCTGCCGACCCGGCCGGCACCAACATCATCGGCACCATCAACAACTGCGCCGGAGGAATGACCCCCTGGGGCACCTTTCTGACCGGCGAAGAAAACTTCAACTATTATTTTCGGGGAAAATTGCCCGAGGGCCACCTCGAAGCCGCCAACCACAAGCGTTACGGCGTTCCCGGCAGCGGCTACAATTGGGCCGACTATCATGGCCGCTTCGACCTTGCCACGGAGCCGAACGAACCCAACCGGTTCGGCTGGGTGGTCGAGATCGACCCGTCGGATCCCGCCGCCGCTCCGGTCAAGCGCACCGCGCTCGGCCGCTTCAAGCATGAAGGAGCGGAGACCGCGCTCGCCAAGGACGGGCGCGTCGTCGTCTATAGCGGCGACGACGAGCGCTTCGATTATGTCTACAAATTCGTCAGCGAGGGCCGCTTCAACCCGAGCGAGCGCGCGGCCAACCGCGACCTGCTCGATCGCGGCACGTTATATGTCGCGAGGTTCGATCCCGACGGCTCCGGCGAGTGGCTGCCGATCGTGCACGGCGCGGGCAAGCTGACCGCCGCGAACGGGTTCCGCGACCAGGCCGATGTGCTGATCGAGACGCGACGGGCGGCCGACCTCCTCGGCGCAACCCGCATGGACCGGCCCGAGGACATCGAGCCCAATCCGGTCACCGGCAAAGTCTACATCGCCCTGACCAACAACGAGCGTCGGCCCGAGAAAACGGAGCGACCCGACCAGCCCGGCCCGGACCCCGCCAACCCGCGCGCCAAGAACGAGTGGGGCCATGTCGTCGAGTTGACCAATCCCGACGGCGACCACGCCGCGACCCGCTTTAGCTGGGACATGCTGGTGCGCTGCGGCGACCCGAATCGGCCCGAGGTGCATGCGCTGTGGAACAAGGCGACCAGCGCGAACGGCTGGTTCGCCTGTCCTGACAACATGGCGATCGACCATCAAGGCCGCCTCTGGGTCGGCACCGACCAGGGGTCGGCGTGGTCGAAAACCTCGGGTACGGCGGATGGCGTCTGGGCCGTCGAGACCGAGGGACCGTTGCGCGGCACCGGGTGGATGTTCTTCCGCGCGCCAGTCGGGGCCGAGATCTGCGGCTGTCTGTTTCTTCCGGGCGACACGGCGATGACCATCGCGGTACAGCATCCGGGCATCGACGGCGTCAAGCAATGGGCCCCATTCGGCCGTGAATCGACTTTTGACGATCCCGCGACGCGCTGGCCCGATTTCAAACCCGGGATGCCGCCGCGCCCGTCCGTCGTGATGATCACGCGACAAGACGGCGGCAAGATCGGGTGACGCCGGAGGCGTCAGGCTGCCGCGAATGCGGCCGATGCGCGGTTAGCGCCGCCCTTCAGGATCAGGTAACCTCCAGTTTGGGTTAGAACCTTTCCTGATCCTGAGAGCGCTCCGCGGGAGCGCGTCTCGAAGGACGCACCGCAATGCATTCGGTTCCGCTCAAGGGGCGCGGCTAGCCATGTGCGGCATCGCCGGGTTCGTGCTGCCGTCGCCGGGGATGCCGCATCCCGAGATCGAGGCGCGGCTGTGGGCGATGATCGGCACGCTGCGGCATCGCGGGCCCGATGACGAGGGGGTGTGGACCGACGGGCAGGGGGCGCTGGCGCATGCGCGCCTCTCGATCATCGACTTGTCGCCGCTCGCCCATCAGCCGATCGCCAGCGCGGCCGGCGATGTCTGGCTGACCTATAACGGCGAAATCTACAATGTCGCCGAGTTGCGCGACGAGCTTGCCGCCAGGGGCTATGTGTTTCGCAGCCGCGGCGACAGCGAGGTTATCGTCAATGGCTGGCATGCCTGGGGACCCGCGCTGTTCGGCCGGCTGCGCGGGATGTTCGCGCTCGCTCTATGGGACCGGCGCTCGCGCCGCCTCATTCTCGCGCGCGACCGCGTCGGCAAGAAGCCGCTCTATTATGCCCCGACGGAAGCGGCTTTTCTGTTCGGCTCCGAGATCAAGGCGCTGCTGAATTGGCCTGAAATGCCGCGCGTGCCCAATTTGCGCGCGATCGACCATTATCTGACATTGCAATACGTGCCGTCGCCCGAGACCGCGTTTGCCGGCGTGCAGCGGCTGCCGCCGGCGCATTATCTGGTGGTCGACCCCGATGCCGAGGGGGGGCGCTGGCGCGAGCCGGAGCTGGTGCGCTATTGGGAATTGCCGGAGCCGCAGGCCGCGCGCGCCGCCGCGAGCCCGGCCGAACTGCAGCGCGAGCTGGTCGCTCATCTCGAGGAGGCGGTGCGGCTGCGCATGATAGCGGACGTGCCGCTCGGCGCGTTTCTGTCGGGCGGGGTCGATTCGAGCGCGGTCGTCGCGATGATGGCGCGCGCCGGCGCCGGCCCGGTCAAGACCTTCTCGATCGGCTTCCCCAACAAGGAATACGACGAGACCCGCTATGCCCGCATGGTGGCTGAGCGCTACGGCACCGAGCATCGGGAATTCGTCGTCGAGCCCGATGCGGTCGCGGTATTGCCGAAGCTGGTCTGGCATTACGGCGAACCGTTCGCCGACCCCTCCGCGATCCCGACCTGGTACGTGTCGCAGCTGGCGCGCCGGGAGGTCACCGTCGCGCTGAACGGCGACGGCGGCGACGAGGCGTTTCTCGGCTATGCGCGATACCAGGCGATGCGCCAGCTCGACCGGCTTGACCGGCTGCCGTCCTGGGCGCGGCTCGGCCTGGCGCGGCTCTGCTCGATGGCCCCGCGCGGGATCGGACGCCGGCTTCGCCTGGGGCAGATTCGCGACATCCTCAACGCGCCGCCGGAGCGGCCGGAACGGCGTTACGCCGGCGTGATCGCGTTTTTTGGCGATACCGACAAGGCGCGGGGCTACGGCGCGGCGATGCAGGACCAGCTCGCGCACTCGGCGCTCGATCTGCTGGCGCCCTATTTCGCGCGCGCCGGGAGCCTGGTCGAGGGCGCCAACCGGGCCGACATCCACACCTATCTGCCGGACGATTTGATGGTGAAGGTTGATGTCGCCAGCATGGCCCAAGGCCTCGAAACGCGCTCGCCGCTGCTCGACCATGTCCTCCTTGAATGGGCGGCGCGCATTCCGGCCGAGATCAAGATGGCGGGCGGCACGACCAAGGCTTTGTTCAAGGCGGCGATGGCGCCCTATTTGCCGCCGCAGGTCGTGCGCCGGCGCAAGATGGGGTTCGGCGCGCCGATCGATCAATGGCTGCGGCGCGAGTTGAAGGACATGGCCTACGACACGCTGCTCGGACCGGCGGCGCGCGCGCGCGGCCTGATGCGCCCGGATTACGTGCAGCGCCTGTTGGACGAGCATTGTGCGCTGCGCGCCAACCACCACACCCGGCTGTGGGCGCTGTTGATGCTGGAACTTTGGTACCGGACCTGGATCGACGGGGCCGGGGTCGAGGGGAATTCGGCAACCCCAGCGTACCGCCCCGCGGCGTAGACCTGGAGCAGGATTCAAAAGCCGTCGCGGCGGTGCTGCGCCGCCGGGTGCTGATCATCGCCAATCCGGATGCGGGGCGATCGGGATATGCCGGGCGCCGGGTCGACCGGGTCGTCGCGGCTCTGCAACGACTCGGATGTAGCGTCGTGTTGCGCCGCGCGGGGCCGATCGCCGGGGATGTCGAGCGCTTGGCGCGCGATGCCGAGCCCGATTTCGACATCGTCGTCGCGGCCGGCGGCGACGGGACGATCAACGCCGTCGTCAACGGGATCGGCGCCACGGCGCGCGCCGTCGCGCTGCTGCCGTTCGGCACCGCCAATGTGCTCGCGCGCGATCTTGGACTGCCGCGCCGCCCGGAAGCGTTGGCGACGCTGATCGCCAGCGGTCCGGTTCGGCCGGTTTGGCCGGGCCGGGTCGGCGACCGGCTGTTTTTGACGACGGCGAGCAGCGGGTTCGACGCCGAGACCGTGGCGGCGGTCGATCCGCGGCTGAAGCACTATGTCGGCCGCTTCGCCTTCGCCTGGGCCATTGTGCGGCGCTTGGTGCGGTATCGCGCCCTCGAACTGGTTGTCAGCGTCGGCGGGGTCGAGCATCGCGCGTCCGCCGTGATCGCCGCGAAGGGCCGGTTTTACGCCGGACCCTTTGTCGTGGCGCCGCGGGCGGATCTGGCCGAGCCGATTCTCGACCTGGTGCTGTTTCGCCGCGCCGGCCGGCTCGCCGTGCTGAGCTATCTCGGTGCGCTGGTGCTCGGGCGGATTGCGCGGCGCCGCGACGTGAGTTTCCTGCGCTGCCGCGATGCACTGGTCTCGTCCGCCGTGCCGGTCCCGGTGCAGGCCGATGGCGAGCTCGTCGGGCACTTGCCGATGGCGATTGGCATTTCCGAGCAGCCGCTGTACCTGGTCCAGCCGCGATCCTCAGGGATCAAGAATTGCTGAGATTCCGCAACGGGCCTTGCCACAACCCTTTGGTTCGACCCCAGAGCCTTATAGATTGCTGCGGGAATTTTCATGGGGTGCAGAATGGGCGCGAGGCAGGGACACCGTCCCTCAGCAAAAGCGCGGCGCAAGCGCGGATCGGCGCTGGGCCTCGCCGCCACGGCAGCGGTGGTGGCGTCAGTCATGGCGGCAGTCATGGTGCCGGGCAGCGCCCTGGCGCAGAACGTGACCTATAGCGAATTCAAATTCGGGATTCTGGCGCACGACGTGCATTTTCTCGGCGGCAAGGAAAGCGGTGTCGACATCAACCCCGAGGTGATCTTTCAGTCGCCGGTGGCCGATGCATGGGTGGCGCAGCTTCCCTGGTATCTGGGCTGGATGGTGCAGCCGCGCCCGACACTGGGAGCCGTGTTCAACACCGCAGGCTTCACCAACCAGTATTATCTCGGCGCGACCTGGACCTGGCAGCTGGCCCGCGATGTCCTCAGGCCGGGCGACGGGATCAATTTCGGCATCTTTTTCGGTCCCGGCTTCAACGACGGCCAGAAGATCGCCCGGCAACCCGACCGTAAGAGCCTCGGCTCGCACGTGCTGTTCCGCGAAGCCTTCGAGCTGGGCTATCTCATTACCCCCGGATACGAGATCTCGGTCTACCTCGATCATGTCTCGAACGCCGGCCTGCTGCGTCAGAATCAAAGCCTGAACGAGGTCGGCGCCCGCATCGGCGTCCGCTTCTAGCGGAAAACCGCCTATAATCGCGGCGACCGGTCCATTCCTTTGGAGAATTTGATGGCCATGACCGCGCGCCGTTTGGCGCCGAGCTTTTGCGGCGAGATCGACGGGGTCGATCTGAGCCGCCTCGACGATGCCGCGACCGATGCGATCAAGGCCGCCTGGCTCGCGCACAAGGTGCTGGTGTTTCACGATCAGCATCTTGACGAGGACGGTCTCGTCGATTTCGCCCAGCGCCTTGGCGACGTTGAGATCCATCTGCGGCAAGCCCGCATTGTCGGGCGCCGCGAGGTGCTGCTGGTGTCGAACAAGAAGGAGAACGGGGAGCCGATCGGCCGGCTCGGCAACCAGGAGCTGAACTGGCACATGGACCAGATCTTCATGGCGCAGCCGACCGCGGGCACGATGCTCTACGCGGTCGAGGTCACGCCGGAGGGCGGCGATACTTGGTTCTGCGATCTCGGCACCGCCTATTCCGCGTTGCCGGCCGCGTTGAAGGCGCGGGTCGAGGGAATGCGGGCGGTGCATTCGGCCGCCACCGCCGATCGCCGGGTCGGCATTCAATTGACCGAGGAACAGCGCCAACGGGCGCCCGAGGCCGTCCATCCGCTGGTGCGGACGCACCCGCTCGCCGGCGAGAAGGCGCTGTATTTCAGCATGAACCACACTGCCCGGATCGACGGGATGTCGGAGGCCGACAGCCTCGATCTGCTCGATGAATTGCGCCGCCACGCAACCGCGCCGCAATTCGTCTATGCGCATCACTGGCGGGTCGGCGATCTGGTGCTGTGGGACAACGCCGCGACGATGCACCGCCGCGACCCGTTCCCCGACCATTTCCCGCGCCTGATGCGGCGGGTCGGGATCAGTTTCCCCGCCGACTTGAGGGCGCCGTTCTAATCGTTAGAATGCCGGGACGCCGAGTTGTATTGCTGCTCGCGGTCATAGCGGCCGGGATCGCTTTTGCGTGGCAGGCATCGACAGCGGAGCACGAACTCGGCGCCCTGGTGGCGCAATCCGACGCGGCCTACAACACAGGCCGCTATCTCGACGGGATCCCGGTGGCGGAGCGCATCGTCGCGCTAAACCGTGAACAATACGGCGAGGCCGACCCGCGATACGCGGGTGCTCTGAACGGCCTCGCGACGTTTCTGCAATTCACCGGATCGCTCGACCGGGCCGAGCAGCTGTTGCGGCAATCGCTGGCGATCACGCTGGCGGCACTCGGTCCGGACCATCCCGATGTTGTCACGCGGACGGCCAATCTCGCGCTGGTGCTGCTTGACAAGGACAATCTCGGCGAGGCCGCGGAGCTGTTGCACCGGGCGCTCGCCAGCTTCGATCGGCAGCCGACGATATTCGAGCGAGGTGCGACGCTCTCCAATTTCGCCGCCGCGATGGAGCGGCTCAATCGGGTTCGGGATGCGGAGCGGCTCTACCTCGCGGCCATTGCCGAATTCAAGCAGCAGCCGGCGCAGAACGGCGCGCGCTTGGCGGTTGCGCTCGGCAATCTGGGAATTCTCTACAAGAGGCAGCGCCGGCTTGACGAGGCCCGCCCGCTGCAGGAACAGGCGGTCGCGATATTGGAAGGGCTGTCTACGCCGGCAGCGCCCCACCCGCGATTGGGGATCGCGCTCAACAACCTCGCAACGCTGCTTGAAGACCAGGGAGATTACGGAAAGGCCGAGCCGCTGTATCGGCGCTCGCTCGACCTCGACCGCGCGATGTTCGGACCCGACAGCCCGCGCCTGGCGACGCGCCTCAACAATCTCGCCGGGATGTACCTCACGCTGGCGCGGTACGACGAGGCGGACGGCGCGCTCAAGGAAGCGATGCGCATCGACCAGGCCGCCTACGGCGACGACCATCCCCGTGTCGCGCACCTGCACCTGACCGGTGCGCGACTGCTCTCGGCCAAGAAAGAGTGGGAGGGGGCCTACGCGCTGATCCGCCGCGCCGCCGAGATAATGATCCCGGCCGACGCGAGGCGCGGAGCGGCACAGGGCCTGATCGCGGCCGGCCGCGATATTCCGAATGTGACGCTGAGCCAGATCGTCTATCTCACCTTCCTGCAGATCAGTGGCGAGTGGCCCTGGTACGACACCAGCCAGTTTTCGAAACTTGGCCTTCCCGCTTTTGAGATAGCGCAGCGGCTGGTACCCCCGCTGGCCGCAGCCGCGATCGAGCGCATGGCGACAAGATACACCTCGGGCCATCCCGGCCTCGCCACTCAAGTCCGACGGCAGCAAGCTCTGCAGGATGAATGGAACCTCGCCGAGACCCGGATCATCGCTCAGCTCGCGCGCTCGGCCGATCAGGTCGATCGTCAAGCAATGACCTCCGATCGGACCAGCCAGGCCCAGCTCAAACAGGAACTCATATCCATCAGCACCGAGATCGAGCAGAGTTCGCCGGGTTATTTCACGTTCGGCGGTGCCAAGGTTCTGTCGGTCGCACAGGTGCAGGAGCTTCTGAGTAACGACGAGGCTCTCGTCTACTTCGCCGACGACCAGGTGCACATCCACGCCTTTTTCATCACCAGGCAAAAATCTTGGTGGATGCCGCTTGCGGCGACGAGCGTGACGATCGCCGAACACGTCGAGGCGCTGCGCTGCGGGCTCGACGCCACGGGCTGGCTCGATCACCGGGCGGATCGCTGCTTCAAGCTCTTGGGCGTCAACTACAGCGAGGACGACCTTCAACGCGGCGAGGCGCTGCCGTTCGATCTCGGGCGCAGCCACCAGCTTTACGAGGAGCTGTTCGGCACGCTCGGCTCGTTGATAGAAGGCAAGCGTCTGATCCTGGTGCCGACCGGCGCGCTCGCGACGCTGCCGCTTCACATCCTGGTCACCGAACCGCCCGATCGCGCCGTCGCCGCGGACGAGCGCTACGAAAAGGCCGCGTGGCTGGTCCGAAGGCAGCCGATCACAGTGTTGCCCTCAGTCGCGAGCCTCGACGCATTGCGGACGACTGTTCCCCGGGGGAGGGCGACGAAGCCGTTTATCGGAATCGGCAATCCGCTGCTCGACGGGCCACAGAGCGAAGTCATACCGGCGGCGGACCGACGGCAGATCGAAGCGGTGGCGGCGCTGGCGCGCTCGAAAGCGGCTTGCCCGAAGGATGCCTCCGCGGCGCCGCAAAGGATGGCAACGGATTTGCCGCGGCCGAGTCGCGCCGGAGCGCCGGGGGCGAAATCGGTGCGCGAGCTGTTCGCGCTGCCCGACACGGCCGACGAGCTTTGCGCGATCGCCGAATCGCTCGGGGTGGAGCCGGACAATGTCTTACTGGGCGGGCAGGCGACGAGAAAGGCCGTGCTCGACCTCAGCGAAGCGGGCGCTCTTAGCGCTTACTCCATCGTCCATTTCGCGACGCACGGTCTGGTGTCCGGCGAACTCGAGGGCCTCGCCGAACCGGCATTGGTGCTGACACCAGCGGCGAACGACGCCAACGACAACGGGTTGCTGACGGCGTCCGACATCGCCGGGTTGCGGCTCAGCGCCGATTGGATCGTGCTGTCGTCGTGCAACACCGCAGCCGGATCGGCAGACGACAAAGAGGCGTTTTCCGGGCTTGCGCGGGCTTTTTTCCTGGCCGGTACGCGCGCGTTGATGGTGTCGCATTGGCCGGTCTATTCGGAAGCGGCGGTCGCGTTGACGACCCACGCCTACAAGGAGCTGCAGCGGGAGCCGTCGATCGGTCGCGCCGAAGCGCTGCGCCGGTCGATGATGGCGCTGGTGAAGGAGGGCGGCGTCAAGGCGAGGCCGGCCTATTGGGCGCCGTTTGTGGTCGTCGGCGATGGCGGTTGACCAGGACCCTCAGCGACGGAAGGTCTTGGTCTCCGACACGCTGCCGTCGCGATAGGTCAATTCAACCGAAACCATCTTGGTTGCCGGGGGCAATTTCAGATAGGGCAGTGCGTTTTCGGGGATCGCGTATGGCTGCTTCGGGTCGCACGCACCCAGCGCGACAACCCGGTTCGGCACGGTGCTGTCGATGCCGATCCGGACCTCGCGAATGGCGCAGCGATACGACATCAGCTGCGTGTAATACAGAAGCAGGCCATTGTATTCGCGAAACATCAGCCAACTTCCGGCGGTCATTTCGAGCATGCGGCGGTTGCTGCGTTCGAGTTCGGCGCCGGGGTCGAATGCGATCGGAAACGGCCCGAGCGTGCGGCCGTTCTGATCGACCGCGCGGATTTCGAGAAGCGCTGTCTGGGTGTCGGCGTCGAGTTCAAAGCCGGGATTGGCGAGCCGTCGCCGCGTGCGCGGATCGAGCGAATCGAGAAAGCCGGTTTCCTTGAAGGCGCCGGTCTCGCCGATCCGCCAGGCGATCGCGGTGACCGGCTCGATGAAGGACACGGCGACGGACCAGCCGCTGTTGCTGCGGGTGAACGAGGCGAGTGGCGCGTTGACTGGTTCGCTCGGGGCAGGCGCGGGTCGCGGTGCAAGCAAGTCCGGCGAGGGGGCTTGCAGCACCGCGGTTTGCACACCCGCCGGAGCCTGGCCAGGATTCGTATTCAGCACGTAATCGCCGACGATCTCATCGTAATAGGCCGGGGTCTGCTGGTGCCGGACGGTCGCCGCGACCTGCTTGACTTCGCCCTGGGTGCGCTTGGCGAGCTGGACCAGGGTCATTCCCGGCGTCGCCAGCTGGCGCACGAAGTGGCGCGTGAACACCGAATTGGGATCGGTGTCGCTGGCGCCCAGCGCATCGAGCGCGGTCTGCTTGGCGCCGGCGGAAAACAGCACGAAGGTACCTTCCGGCGGGACCAGCGGCACCAATCCGCCGCCGCCGCCGAGAGAGCGCGTGCCCGGTCGGGCGAACGGGTTGTTGCGGCAGGCGTCGAGCACCAGGATCATGGTCTGGGCGCCCTTTGCCTGGAACCGGTCGATGATCCGATCGACGGCGAAGGAGGAATCCTTGATCAGCTCCTCCTCGCCCTCGGTGGCCGGCGGCACATCGGTCGGCAACAGGTAATTGCGGCCGGTTATCTCGAACCCGTGACCGGCGAAAAAGAAGAACGCCACGTCGTCGCGCTCGATCATGCTGTCGAAGGCGAGCAGCGTATGGCTCATCGCCTGCCGGTCCTGATTTTGCGCGACCAGGACGGTAAAGCCAATGCCGCGCAACGCCGAGGCGACCGCGACCGCATCGGTGACGGCACGGCGCAATTCGGGGATGTGCCGGTACGAATCGTTCCCGACGACGAGCGCTATTCGCTTGGCGGCCTGGCACGGGACACCGCCGCAGCCGAGCATCGCGATCATCAGCACCAGGATCCGCAGCGCGGTTTTCCCAGGCAACGGGCGCGTGAACGCAACAAGCCGCACGGCGAGACTCCAAAATCGGGACACTGGCTGCCGCCAAGGTTATGATAGCGCCTCGGCGGGCACGCGCGTTAGGAGATACGATGAGGTTTGCGGCTGTCGCTGCATCGTTCGTTCTGTGCCTGATGCCTGGGCTCGCGGTTGCGAACGAGCCGCCGGCGGCGCTGGTGACGGCGCTCTCCGGCAGCACCACTCCGGCGATCGCCGCGATGTCGGAGATCGCGTCGGGAGCACCGCTCCGGCTCGCCCCCGGCGCCGAGCTGAGTTTTCTGCATTATGCAAAGTGCAAGATGGTCACCGTGACCGGCGGCACCGTGACCGTGACCCGCACCGATTTCACGACCGACGGCACGATCGTCGCCGAAATTGACGCGCCCTGTCCGCGCATTCATCGGTTGAGCGCCAACGCGGCCGGGACGGTGTCGGGTGGGCTGGTCATGCGCGGATTGAGCAGCGCTCCGCGCTGGCCCGTCAACCGCGAGATCGTCCTGACCGGCGAGGGGACCGACAAGCTCAAGACGGTGGCAATCCATGCCGAAGGGCGGCTCGATGCGCCGCTGGTACGGCTCAATGTCTCCGGCCGTCAGGCGCGGTTCCCGGCGGATGCCGCACCGCTGGCGGTCAACGAACGCTATGTGCTGCGCCTGACGATCGGGGACCGCGCCGAGCCGGTCGACATCCCGTTCGTCGCGGCGGCCCCGTCCGGATCCAGCCTCTTCGTTGTGCTGCGCGGCCCGTGAGATCGCGTCGCTTCCCATTTTTGGGGCGCCATCGAAGGGCGATCGTGACGGTGGTGCTCGGGGCGCTCGCGGCGGCGGCCAGCCTTGTCGCCGGCGGCGGGATGGGTCTCCTCGACGGCTTGGTCTACGATTTGTCGCTGGCCGTCACCGATCGCCGTCCCGGCGCCAGGGACGAACCCGTGGCGGTCATCGCGCTCGATCGCGACAGCCTCGATTCGGACGAGCTTGCCGCGCTGCCGCGGGTGTTTCTGAGCCCGGTCTGGGCAAAGATCGTCGACGGGCTGGCCGCGGCGGATGCAAGCGCGATCGGGTTCGACATCATCTTCAACTATTCCGCCAATCGGTTTCCCGGCTCCGAGGGGCAGTACGACCGCGATTTCCTGACGGCGCTCGCCCGCGCCAAGGCTCGAATCGTCCTGGCGCGCTCGGCCCGATCCTATCCGGCGCCGCCGTTTGTCGCTTCCGTGTTCGACCCGCGGACCGATGCCGGCAAGGCCGAGCCCGGTGCGATCGGCTATGCCGAATTGACCCCGGATTCCGACGGCGTATTTCGCCACGCGGCATCGCGGGTCGAAACCGCCGACGGCAAAACCCTGCCGACCTTTGCCGCCGCCTTGCTCGACCGCGCCAAGGGGCCGGAGATGCCGGAGCGGCTGCTGCTGGCGCCGCGGCGGCCGCTCGAAGCGATGCCGGCCTATCGCCTGATCGACGTATTGCGGTGCCTCGACCGCGATCCGGCGGCGATCCGGCAGGTTTTTGCCGGCAAGCTCGTGCTGATCGGCACCACGCTGCCGGAGGAGGACAGGAAGCGCAGCCCCGACCGCTTCATGTCGCCGCCCGTCTCCCGCGAAGCGAATATCGGCGGGTGCAGGCTCGACCGGCTCGGCGCCTCGGACCCGGAGGGCGGTACGTCGCCCGGCATGTTTGTCCATGCGGCGGCGATCGAGGCGGTGTTGAACGGAAACCTGGTCCGCCCGGTCCCGCCGGTTGGTCGCGCGATTGCCGCCGCGACGATGGCGATCGGCGGCGCGCTGCTCGGGTTTTCGCTGGCGCCGCTGTGGGGGACGCTCGGGATCGTCGCACTGGTCGCGCTGTGTCTCGCCGCGGCGCCGGTGTTGCTCGGGTTCGGGCTGTGGTTTCCCGCCGTGCTGCCGGCCGCCGCGGCGATCGCGGCGATCGCGGTCGCCTATGTTGTGCGGTTCGTGATCGAAGACCGCCGCCGCCGCCGCGTGCAGCACGCCTTTGGCCATTACCTCGCACCGGCGATCGTCGACCAGCTGCTCGACAGCGAGACGCCGCTGCGTCTCGGCGGCGAGGAGCGCGAGGTCACGATCATGTTCGCCGACCTCTCGGGCTTTACCGCGCTGTCCGGCAAGGTCGGCCCGACCGAATTGATGGCGGTCACCAATTTCTACCTCGCGATCATCGTCGAGGCGGTCGAGGCGACCGGCGGCTATGTCGACAAATTTATCGGCGACGCGGTGATGGGGATCTGGGGCGCGCCGGCGCCGGACCCGGACCATGCCGCGTCGGCGGCGCGCGCGGCGCTCGCCGCGGTGGCGGCGGTGACGCGGGCCAAGGAAGAGGCGGATTCGCAAGACCGGCCGGGTTATTCGGTCAAGATCGGTCTCAACAGCGGGCGCGCGGTCGTCGGCAATGTCGGCGCCGAGAAGCGCTACAACTACACCGCGGTCGGCGAGACCGTGAATATCGCCGCGCGGCTCGAAAGCGTGCCCGGCGATTATGGCTGTCGTATCGTCGTCGGGCCGGCGACCGCGGCGGCGATCAGGGATCGCTTCGTGCTCAACGAGCTCGACTGGGTCAAGGTCAAGGGCAAGGAGGAGCCGCTCGCGGTGTACGAGCTCGTCGCGGCGACGGGCGCGGCCGACGCGGCCACGCTGGCCTATCCGGCGCACTACAACGCCGCGCTCGAACGCTATCGCGCCGGCGACTTCGCCGAAGCCGAAACATCCTGGCGCCGCGACGTGACCCACCCCTATCTGGTCGGCGCCTCGCCGCCGTTGGTGATGGCCGAGCGCGCCGCGACGCTGCACGCCGACCCGCCCGCGGCGTGGGACGGCGTCTACGTCAAGACGACGAAGTAGCCCGGTAGTGTCTCGGTTTAACGTTGGATGATCCCCGCGCGTCCTTCGAGACGCCCGCGTAGCGGGCTCCTCAGGAAGTGGTTCTTTCTTAATGCCATCAAAGACATATCCTCATCCTGAGGAGGCGCGGAGCGCCGTCTCGAAGGACGCGCGAATGATATTGCAGCCGGTCTTTTTGGGTTCGCTTGGATTGATTCACAAGCTCTGAGGGGCGCCCAGCGGGCGCGTCTCGAAGGACGCAATTCGCTCATGCCGCGCCAAACTGATACACCGCTCGGGCGGCGAGCGTATGATCCGCGCGGCGCTGCCGGCAGAGTGCGTCGGGGCTGACGGAGGGCGGAGGATGATCGAGTTCGCGCGGCGGCAGATCGGCCGCACCGGGGTCAAGGTCACCGAATTGGGGCTCGGCTGCGCGACCTTGGGCGGCAGCCGCATCGGCGTCGCCCGCGAGGCGGCCGAGGCGATCGTGTCCGCTGCGTGGAATGCGGGCGTGCGCTATGTCGATACGGCGCCGTTTTACGGGGTCGGCCAGGCCGAGCGCTGCGTCGGCGACGCGTTGCGCGACCGGCCGCGCGACGAATGGGTGCTGTCGACCAAGGTCGGCCGGCTGCTGCGTCCGAACCTGACCGGCGTTCATGCCGACGGCCGCCATCATCCGCTGCCGTTCGACCCGGTCTACGATTATTCGTATGACGGCATCATGCGCTCGTTCGAGGACAGTTTTCAGCGGCTCGGGCTGGCCCGGATCGACATCCTCTACGTGCACGACATCGGCGTGCACCAGCACGGCGCCGACGCCCATCCCGCGCTGATGCGCAGCTTGCGTGACAGCGGCTACCGCGCGCTCGAAAGCCTGCGCGGCGGCGGGGCGGTGCAGGCGATCGGGATCGGCGTCAACGAGCGCGAGGT